>CALIJH010000133.1 GCA_938017765.1 uncultured Leptotrichia sp. | reverse complement strand
TATGACATTTATAAAGGAGTGAAAAAATTTGACTAATGATTTAAGAAAAATGGAAAAAGATTTGAGAGCATTGGCTAAGAGATGTAAAGACGTCAAATACACAAAAGGTTTATTATTAAGTTTTCTATTGTTAGGTTCTTTGGCATTTTCAGAAGGTTTGACATCATATGAAGTAAAAAATACGGAAAATGCTATAAATCAAACAAAAAAAGAACTAAATAATTCGATAAATGATATGCACACCGTTTTTAAGCGAGCAAAAAAGGAAAATAACAAACTGCTTAAAAACGCAAACTTAGAGTTAATACAATTAATGGAACAGGGAGATCATGTTGTAAAATCTCCTTGGAGTTCATGGCAGTATGGAATGAACTATTTTTATAATAATCAAAGAGGAAATTATGAAGGATATGGGGACAGAAAGGAAAAATATCCTTTTCAAGGGAAGTATGCGAGAGCCTCATGGATGGAAAGAAGTACACTTGTTACAAATGACAGAGCATTAAGTGAAATAGCTCCTTTTAGACTTACAGCATCAGGAGTGCCTTATTCTACTAATAAAAATTTGGATTATGGATTTATACCTTTAAGAGATATTACCGAGCCTGAAGTCGAAATACAGGTTTTGGCTAACGTAAACCCAAAGTCTGTGAATAAACAGGAGATAAATATTAATCAGCAGATTGATACTCCAAGAACTGTAGTCAGACCTGAAGTCAGAATAAGCGTAAATTCACCACTGGAAGCACCAAGTATAGCATTTCCTCAGGTAACTCCGGTAAGCATAAGTGTGCAGAACCCTGCCAATCCTGATACACCTGCATTGGCAACTGCACCGACTGTAAATATCAGTTTAAATAAACCGACAGTTACGCTGAATATTACGCCGCCGTCGTTGAATATGGCTGTTTCGGCACCAAGTTCACCAAATATAGGCATAACAATAGAAGCACCGGGTGTACCGACGGTAAATGCACTGAATGTAACGGCACCTGCACAGGTAACGGCACCAAATATAAGTTTTACAGCTGTAAATCCTGTTGATTTTACATTGTCAACATCAGGATTAAGCGGAATTGGTGCACTCAAATTTATGGATAACAGTTCTTATAATGTTAATAACAGAACTATCAATGTAAATCAGAAGAACGGTTTTATTTCCACATGGGGAAAAGTTTCAAATCTGAATAATGTAAATACGAATGTCGAAGTAAATGTTCAGGATACAAGAGCATTTATGATAGATGAAGGAGTAGACGGAACAATTAGAGCTCCTTTCAGATATATAGGAACTATAAATCTGAATGAAGGAAAAAATGCGGGAATTGACGTTCAGGGAACACATACTCCATATTCAGGACAGGTTCTCAATCCCGGATTTAATACAATGACAAAAGTTGCCAATATAAAAGTCATAAATGCGGGAACAATAAACGGAAATGGCGGAGTAGTAGGCGGAAGACTTATAAAGAATCAGGTAGCTTTTGGATTCAACAACTTTGACAGCTCAAGTAACAATACGAGAAATGAAATGATAAATGATACTCAAGGATTGATAACACTGAAAGCTCCTGAAAGTGCGGGAATACAGTTGAGACCTGAAAATCCGAATGCTTCAGGATCTGACAATCGTTTAGGATTAAATATGATGGCTGCAGAGAATAAAGGAATTGTAAATCTGAACAGCTATGGAAGTTTCGGAATGCTGACAGTAAAAAATATAAATGCTCCGAATACAAAAACATATAGTAATTATGGAATAACCACAACGGTCGGAGGTCAGATAGCCAGTCATTTTGACCAGACTTTTGAAAGTAAAATGGAAAATAACGGAACTATAAATATTTCAGGTGATAAATCAATAGGGATAGGACTGATACACAATATACAGGGAGTGTATGCAGGAGGAAATATAAACATAGGAACTGAAAATCCTTCATCTCACACTTATGCAAATTCAGGTTCGGACACAGGAAAAGTAGAAGAAGCTGTGGGAGTGTATGCGGAAGTGGAAACAAGACCGGTAAAAAGAGGCGAACTGGATGATTTTGCCCAGATGAACAGTACGAGGGATATTGTAGGAACTGACGGAATAAATCTCACAGGAACGGTAACTATCGGAAAATATTCCCAAAAAGGTTCAGGAGCCAGAGTTAAAAATAGAGGAGCTATAACTGTAAGCGGAACAATAGATATTCAGTCGGGAGCGGAAGGCAACTACGGTATTGTAACAGAAGGAACGGATTATAAAAGACGTTACAGAAAAGTAGCTGCTACATGGCTTGAAGAAGACAAAACAGGAAGAGTGGATATAACAGGTACAGGAAAAGTTAATGTAAACGGAAACAATTCGGTAGGGTATATATTAGTCCAGGGAGCAGGTTCAAATGCAGGAACTATAACAGTAAATGCCCAAAATTCCTTGGGATTTTACGGTAAAACAGGAAAATTTGAAAATACAGGAACTATAACTTCTACAGGTACAGGAAGTAATGCCGTAGTTCTTGAAAAGGGAACAGGTACTTTAACATTTAATAATACAGGAAATCTGATTACAAATACTGAAGGAACAGTTGCATTATATGTAAAAGACGGTGCGACATTTAACCATACATCGGGGAAAATAACGGCAGGTAACGGAGCTGTAGGTATATATAGTGTAGGTACAGGTACTACAGGAACTATATCAGCTCCTATCGAAGTAAAAGGTTCTACAGCATCTAAAACGGGGATAGGAGTATATTCTGACGGACAGTCAGTTAATACTTTCAATACAGGAGCAGAATTACTGTTAGGAAATGGAACGGTAGGACTGTTTTCAGCAAAAACAAGTAAATTTAACAATACTTTTGTCATAAACGGCTTAAAGGCGAGCCTTGATGATAATGCTGTACTGGCTTATTTTAAAGGAGATTCGCCTACAGCTTCCGAAAATGAAGTTACAATTTCGGGAAACAGTATAAATAATCTTACTATTACTAAAATGGGGAAAAATTCTGCATTATTTTATGGAGCGGCAGGTTCAAAAGTAACACTGGGAGAAAATGTAAATCTTGTCGGAAATCCTAAATTTTCCAATATCAGTACTGATGCCCAGCTTCTTGTAACCAAAGATGGTACTGCGATAGTAGATACAGGAAAAACTGTAACTTCAAACCTCAAGACTACAATATCGGCACTGGGAACTAATGGAGGAACGAGGGGAAATGCTGAAAATAAAGGTACATTGAATCTCACAGGAACACAAAAGGCAATAGGAATTTATCTTTCGGAAGCTACAGGAAAAAATACTGCCGGAGCGGCTATAACAGCTAATGAAGATTCTTCTATAGGGATATTCGGAAAAGAGAATTCTACTATTGAAAACAGCGGAACTGTAGATATGAAGAAACAGAAGTCAGTAGGTCTGCTGGCCCAGAAAACTACAGTTACAAACAAAAATGGAGGAACTGTTATAACCGAAGGAACAGGTTCGGCAGGAATTTATGGTTCGGAAAATTCCACAATAAACAATGAAGGAACTATAACTGCAAAAGAAACAGGTTCAGCGGGAATTTATTCCGACAATAGTAATGTTGAGAATAAAGCTTCAGGTATAATAACAGCGGAAAAAGGAACATCGGCAGGAATTTATGCTAAAGTAAAAGATACAAAAAGCATACAAAATGCAGGAACTATAAATGTAGGAACTGCTGCAAATACTACTGATACTCAGGGAGCAGGAATTTATGGAGAACTGATTTCTACAGGAACAGGTACTTTGACAATAGGAAATACTTCAAATATAAACATTGATTTAAACGGTTCTGTAGGGATTTTTGCTAAAAATGGTACAGGAGCAGCAGGAAAACTGGTAGTAAACAATACGGGAACTATAACTGCCAAGAAGCAGAATTCTGTAGGGATTTTATCTGAAAAATCTACGGTAACAAATTCAGGAACAGTTACACTGCAAGGTAAAACTTCAGTAGGGATATTTGGAAAAGAAAATTCTGTAATAACAAATTCGGGAAATATAAATGCGACCAATAATGCAACTGATTCAAAATCAGTAGGAATAATATCCGATAAAGGAACTGCTTTGAATACGGGAAATATTGTAATGGCAGGAGGAGGCTCCGCAGGAATACTGGGACAGAATGGTGCTGTTGTAACAAATAGAAATATAGTAACAATGAACGGAGAAAAATCAGCAGGAATTTATACCGAAAACAGTACGTCTACTAATGAAGGAACTGTAACAATAACAGGAGCCGAGTCGGCAGGAATGTTTGCAAAAAATTCTTCATCAGGCAGTTATAACATAACAAATAAAGGAACAATAAATCTGAATACAGTATCAGGAACACCAAATAAAAGTGTAGGTATGTATGGAGAAATTGCAGCCGCTGCTACAGGAACTACAACATTGAAAAATGAGAATACTATAACTGTAGATCAGGGAAATTCAGTAGGAATGTATATACTGAACAATTCGGGTGATAAGTCGAAAGCTGTTGTCATAAATGATACAGCAGGAAAGATAGAAACAAAAAAAGCAAACTCTGTTGGAATACTTGCAAATAAAGGAACTGTTACAAATTTGAATATACTGAATATTTTGGGAACAGGTTCAGCAGGAATTTACGGAAAAAATGATTCGATTATAACAAATTCCAAAACTATCAATATATCAGAAGCAAATTCGGCTGGAATATACGCTGAAAATAGTGAAGCTTTGAATGACGCTAATGGAATAATTACAGTATCCAAAGGAAGTTCAGCTGGAATATTTGGAAAAGTTGACGCAAATGCTGTAAAAGATTATAGGTTGACAAATAATGGAAATGTAAATCTAACAGGAGGTACATCGTATAACCAGAGTGTCGGTATGTATGGAGAACTGGCTACAGGAGCAGGACATAAACTTGCCCTTGAAAATACTAAAAATATAAATGTAGGAACTGCAAGCTCTGTCGGAATGTATGTTGCAAATAACACAAGTACTGCTGCAAATCTCACGGCAAGCAATACAGGAACAATAACCGGTACACAGGCTTCATCAGTAGGAATTCTTTCAAATAAAGGAATTATCACAAATGACGGAACTATAAATATGAATGGAAATACTTCAGCCGGAATATTTGCACAGAACGGTTCGGAAGTCTCAAATAATAAAGTAATCACAATGAACGGAACAGGTTCAGCAGGGATATATACTGAAAACAGTAATGCAGCCAATACAGCGAACGGTAAGATAACTATTTCCAAAGGCAGTTCGGCAGGAATGTTTGGAAAATATTCCGATGCAGGAAATTATACATTGAAAAACAGTGGAAACATAAAATTATCATCAACTTCTTCTTCTGACAATCAAAGTATAGGAATGTACGGTCAGTTGGAAAATACAGCTATAGGAACGGCTACATTAACCAATGATAAGACTATAGATATAGATATGGAAAACTCGCTTGGAATTTATGTAAAAAACAGTACTTCTACTAAGACTAAATTGAAAGCAACAAATAATGACACAATAACAGGCAATAAAAATAAGGCTGTAGGAATATTTGCAGATAATTCAGTAGCTGAAAATAATAAGACTATCGACATTAAAGGTAAAGAATCGACAGGAATATTCGGAAAAAATGGTTCAGAAGTAAAAAATGCAGCTACAGGAACGATAACTTTATTTGATGTTTCGGGAACTGACAGTAAATCGGCAGGGATATATGTTGACGGTTCAGGAACTAAAGGAACAAATGAGGGAAATATACTTCTGAACGGTAAAGCAACTACGGGAATGTCAGCGACAGGCGGAGCAACTGCCTTGAATTCACTGAATATAACTGGAAGTAAAGATTCGGTAATAGGTATGTACGGAAACGGAAGCACTGTGGAAAACACTTCCAATGGTGTAATCACACTAAAAGGAAATACTTCTACAGGAATATTTGCGAAAAACAGTACGACTGCTAAAAATGCAGGAACTATAAATCTTGAAACAGAAAACGGTTCAAAAAAATCCGTTGGAATGTACGGAATAACAGATAATACAACTGATACGATAAATCTTTCCAATACAGGAACTATAAATCTAAATTCGGAAGATTCTGTAGGAATATTTGCAAAAAATGGAAATAGCGGTATAAATAATTCCACAATATCTAATACAGGAACTATAAATCTTAATAAAAAACAAACTGTGGGAATTTTTACTCCAAAATCCAAGATTACAAATGTAGGAAAGATTGTACTGAATAATAATGCAAGTTCATCGGTAGCAGTGTATCTGACTGATTTGGCAGAAGCTGATACTGCAACAGGAAACATAGATTTGAACAGTACTTCTCAAAATCAGGTTGCCTACTATGTAAAAGATACAGGAAAAATAAAAGGAACAGGTATAGGAAGTATCAAAGGATACGGAGTGGGAGTATATCTCGACGGAGGAACTCTCGATACTACAAGTCCGACTCTTGATTATGTAGTAAACGGAAATAATGGGAACGGTATTATAGGACTATTATTAAAAGGGAATACTAATATATCAAGTTATACACGTAAAGTAAAAGTAGGAAATACTGTCGGTTCGAATTATGCTATTGCTATGTATGCTGACGGACAAGGTACTTCAGGAACAGCTAAAAATATAAGTGCAACTCTTGAAACAGGTGAAAATGGAGTAGGACTTTTTGCTGAAAACGGAAGTAATATAAATTATACGGGACAAATGTCCATAGGAAACGGAGTTAAAGCGGGAACAGCTATCTATATAGGAAACAACAATGGAACAAATCCTTCCAAAGTAACAATAGGAAGCGGCGCAAATATAGTATTGAAAGGTGAAAACGGAGTAGGTGCGATAGTTACTAAAAATGCCACTGTAAACTTTAACGCAGGTTCGACTATAGAATTACGAGGTACAGGGGTAGGACTGTTTGGACAGAAAGGTGCCATTATTAATGATAATGGAGGAACTTTCAATAATAACGGATATTCTGCTGAAAGAATAAGAATTACGGGAGGTATTTCGAGAACTACTGCAAATACAACATTGACAACAGGAAATGTCCTGACTCACGTTATAAACGGAGAAGCTGTAGTAGATGCAGGAGTTACTGTCAATGCAGCAGCAGGTTCGCAAAATATTATCGGACTGTTAGCAGACGGAAACAGAGATGATAATGACGCAACCGTAACATGGATTTATAAAGATGCTGCAAATCCTGATAACAACTACGATACTATAAATCTCGGGACATTAGACTTTACAAATGCAACTTCCGCAACGGGTATGTATCTGGAATCTGCAAGAGGTAAAAACAGCGGAAATATCAAAGTGGGAGATACTTCTACAGGAATTTACGGGATATATAAAAACAGCACATCTAAATTTGACGGAGTTACACCTAATAAATCTGTAATTCTGAATGATACAGGAAAAAGTGTGCAGGTAGGAAATTCTTCTGCGGGAATATATTCGGTAAGATTTGAGAAAGTTGAAAACAAAGGTACTATCAGCGGTGGAAATAAATCAGTAGGAATTTATGCTACAAACTTTAAAATGGAAAATGGAGCCAATGTAGTCAGAGATATTTCAATGAACATAAAAAATTCGGGAGATATAACATTAGGAAACGGAACGGCAGGTATATACTTAAAAGCTGACCCGTCTTCCACAAATAGAAGCAATGTTGAACATAGCGGAAATATAACAGTAGGAGATACTATTTTCAATGCTTCGGGAGTTGCTGAAAATTCTTCAGTAGGAATATATACAGAAAAATCCAACGTAACATCCACAGGAAATATAACAGTAGGTAATAAAGGAATGGTGCTGTTCGGAAGTGATTCCACAATAAATATGAATTCAGGAAATATTGATTATTCCAATGACGGAAGTTTGGCTTATCTGGAAAATTCAGTATTGAATTATAATATAAACGGAACATTGCAAACATATTCCGACCCTATGCTATTTATAAATAACAGTACAGTAACAATGGCACAGAATGATATAAATGTTTCCAATAATGGTGTTGCGGCATATATTAACGGAAATTCCCAGTTTAAGAACTGGAAAAAAATAACTCTTGGTCAGAATTCGGTTGGAATGTATGGAAATAACGCTGATTTGGTATCAGAAGGTAATTTAATAGAAGGAACTTCACAGAAATCAAGAGGTATCATAGGAGTAAATTCAAACTTAAGAAACAGTGCTTCAATGAAAATGTCGGGAGATGAATCATTAGGAATATACTCAAGAAATGCTTCAGGCACAGCTAAAACAATAGAAAATACAGGAAATATGGAAATCTCGGGCAAAAAAACAGTAGGTACATATTTAGAGGGAAGTGCTGAACAGACATTTAATAACAAAGGTAACATTACAGTAAGTGATTCAACAGATTCCGATAGAAATAATTCTACAATAGGAATATATGCAAAAGACGGTGCAACAGTAAATATAACTAATGAAGCGCAAATTAATACAGGTAAAAAATCTGTAGGTATATATTCAATAAGCAACGGATATGTTACAACGACAAATACATCAACCTTAAACGTCGCAGATGAAGGAATAGGAATATACAAAAAAGGAGGTAATGTCAATTTAGGCGGTACAATTAGTATTGCTGACCATACTGCTACGATAAATGACAGTGAACCTGTAGGAATTTATGGAACAAATGGAGTAAACATTGTAAATAATGCTAACAGCATAAGTGTAGGAAATAAATCTTACGGTGTAATTCTAAGTAATCCGGGAGGAAATACAAATAGATATACCAATTCTACAGGAACTTCTATAGCACTGGGCGAAGAATCAACATATCTGTATTCTGAAGGGCAGTCTGAAATAATAAATAATGGTAATATTACTTCGCCAAATAATAAAATAATAGCTATTTATGCTAAAAATGGCGGATATGTAAATAATAAAGGAAACATTGATTTAAGTACAGGAATTGGAAACTTAGGCATTTATGCCACAGGAGCAGGTTCTTATGCTGTCAATGAAGGAACTGTAAAAGTGGGTGCAACTGATAATTCGGATAAAGATAACATCATATATGGTATAGGAATGGTTGCCGATAGAGGTGCAAAAATAGAAAATAAAGGAAATATCTACGTAAGCGGAAATCTGAGTTTAGGAATGTATGGAAAAGGTGCAGGAACAGAATTAAGAAACTCAGGAACGATATATCTTGATGCTTCATCAGCAACATCTGCCAATAAAATTTCTACCATGACAGGAGTCTTTGTCGATGAGGGTGCCAAATTTGTAAACGAAGCCGGCGGAGTTATAAAGTCAGGTTCTTATTCAGGAAATGACAACGTAAACGGATTAATAGGAGTGGCAGTATTAAATGGAAGTACGCTTGAAAACTATGGTACGATAGATATTGACGCTAACAGAAGTTACGGAGCATTGATTGCGGGAACTGAAAATAAAAAATCTATCATTAAAAATTACGGTACAATAACAATAAGAGGTCAAAAATCTTACGGAGTAAAATATAGAAATACTATCGGAAGTAACGGTCAAACCTTACCTGAAAAAGAAGATGCGAGAAATATAGGAGACGGTGCCGTTTTAGGTATGATAAACGGTGCAGGAGGAAATATCAATGCTTCTGACGGAGCAAAACCTTTTAACAGCGGAGCGGATATAAATAAAGCGATAGGAAATACGGAAATAGTCGAACTTCCTAACGGTAAACTGGTAGTAAGAAGAAACGGCGTTATAGTAGAGGATTCCGAAATGGAAGTAATAGACTATAATGTAGCTCCTAATATAGGATTATCAAACTTTGGAATATATGTGGACACTTTAGGAAGAACAAAACCTATATCAATAGAAGGTCTAACTACACCAAATATAGACAGTGATTTGATAATCGGAACAGAGTTTTCTGAAAAGACAAATTCTAAAAATGTTGTAATAGGAGAGAAAATTTTGAAACCTTCCTTGACTAGACTAATACAGGAATATTTAACTTTACTCCTTATTCAGGTTCATTGACTTGGATGGCAACACCCCAAGTAAATCTTCAGACAGGGAAAATTGAAAAAATTGTAATGGCAAAAATACCGTATACAGCATTTGTTCCTAAAAATGATAACGCCTTTAATTTTGCAGACGGACTTGAGCAAAGATATGATATGAATGAATTGGGTTCAAAGGAAAAAGGATTATTTGATAAACTGAATGGAATAGGTAATAATGAGCAGGTCCTTTTGGCTCAAGCTTATGATGAAATGATGGGACATCAATACGCGAATGTACAACAAAGAATGATATCGACAGAAAAATCTTTGGACAAAGAGTTTACTCATTTAAGAAAAGAATGGGATAATGCTTCTAAACAGTCCAATAAAATAAAAGTATTCGGTGCAAAGGATGAATATAAAACAGATACAGCAGGTGTAATAGACTATACAAGTAATGCCTATGGAGTAGCTTATGTTCACGAAGATGAAACAATAAAACTTGGAAACAGTTCAGGTTGGTATGCAGGAGCAGTAAATAA
>CALIJH010000132.1 GCA_938017765.1 uncultured Leptotrichia sp. | reverse complement strand
GGAATAAAGGCATAAGAAATATAGGGGGAGAAATAAAGGGAGGAGAAGCGACACAAGTAACGTCAAAAGAGGGGAAAATACTGAATGAAAGTACAGTAATTACGGACGCATCGCTGATAACTAATGAAAATGCAAAAAGAAAATGGTTTGTACCGAGAAGGGAGACAGTCAGTCAAACATCCGCAGTTACTGAAACAATAAGAAATGTCGGGAAAATAGAGGGAGATAATCTTGTATATGTAAAGGGAGCCGAAGTAGAAAATATAGCCGGAGATATAAAAGGTAAAGGCGGGACATACATAAAAAGTACATCAAAAGATATAACAGACAAGACAATAACATTAGAAGACAATAGAAAAGGTGCAGTTGAAGCAGGTACTGACAAGAAACAGTGGGATACTATAGATAAAACAAATACAGTGTCAGGAATTATAGGAGAAGGAAAAGATACTATTCTTGATTCAGCAAGGGATATCATTCTTGAAAGTAGTAATTTGAGAGCAAAAGACGACATAGTATTGAATGCTAAAAATTATTTGATGATGCTTTCAACTGTAGATACTGAACATAAGTTTAAAACTCAGTCAAGTACGAGCGGCGGCGGATTGTTCAGAAAGAAAAAAAGAAAAACGGAAGTATGGACAGAAGATAATATTTATGCAAATCCTGTGGAACTTACAAATGACGGGAATGTTCTTATAAATTACAGAGGGATAGGAAAACCTGCGGAAAATATGGGAGTATTCGCCCAAGGAGTAAACTTTAAGACAAAAGGTCAAATAGTAGGATTGTCTGACGGAAATATTTATATACAAGGAACAAAAGACAGACTGGAAAGCACATATGATTCTAAAACTGTAAAAAGTTTCTGGGGATTCAAATACAAAAGAATACATGATTACGTAAATGAAGATAAGGAAAATTATAAACATAGTCAGTTGTATGGTGAAGCAGGAGTCAAAATAGATTCCGAAGGAAAACTCAAAATTGAGGGAGCCGATATTCAGGCAGTAGGTTCTGTATTCCTTAGAGGAAAACTTGGACTGGAAGTAATGCCCGGAACAGAAGTAAGCAGCAAATATGAAAAGCATACAAACAGAGGACTCAGATTAGCAAATATAATGGTAGGATTAAAAGACTTCTTTACAGGAAGAAAAGATATGAAAGATAAACTTGTATCAAAAAGTATCGGAACTGTAATAAATTCTAAAGAAGGTTCTATAACAGTTGAAGGAGACTATATAATTTCTGTAGGAAGTAAGATAGGAGCAGCAGGAGATATAAATCTGTCAGGAGTAAACGGAGTTTTACTAAAAGACGGAGAAAATTTTGAAAGTTTAAAAGAATTAAATGAAAAAATGAAAACAGGAACATACGGAAGAATAGGCGGGAAAAACTGGAGCGGTTCTTTCGGAGCGGAAGGCTATTATACAAGAGATATTAATAAGACAACAATAAAAGACCCTGAAAAAAATATTTTCGTAACAAATGGCAGCATATATATAAAATCTTCAGAGGGAAATATACAGTTGCAGGGAGATTTGGCAGCCAAACAAAATATAGGTATATCCGCTGAAAAGGGAAAAATATCTATAATAGATTCCCAAAGAAAAGTACTGAGTAAAAGTGAAAATATAAGTGCTCAGACAGGATTTACAGTTAATGCGACATTAGGAGGAATAAAGGATACCATACTTTCTTACAAAGATTATTTGAAAATGGTTACAGAAATGAGAAATGTGGGAAAAGTAACAAGTTTAATCAAAGATATAGCAGAAGGGAAAAGTTTACTGGAAAGTCTTGACGGTAAGGAAGAAACTTTGAATACTCTGAATACATACCTCAAAGGACCAAGTTCGGGAGGAGTATCGGCAGGAGTAACAGCGGCAGGAGCAGGAAGTTATGGAAAAACCGTAAATGAATATATTCAAAGTATAGCTACAAATTTAAGGGCAGGAAATGACATTACATTGAAAAGTAATGAACTTGAATTATATGGCGGAGTTGTAAAAGGAGACCATGATGTATCACTGGAAGCTAAAAAAATAAATGTAAATGCTTCGGAAGACAGTTATATAAGCAATATGAAAAACATTGCATCAGCAGGAAATTATGACATATTTTCCAGAAGAGGCGGAGGAAGTATAAATTACGGAAGAGGAAAAGGCGAAGGACAGAGTTATAATAACAGCCAGATTATAGCCGGAAACAGATTATACTCAAAATCTGATGAACTGACAGTACAGGGAGGAAATCTTCGGGGTAAACATACAGACATCATAACAAAAAGTCTTGTGCTGGAAACTTTACAAGATACGGAAAAAAATAGGGAAATAGGTGTTGGAGTAGCATTTAATTCAGAAAGACAGAACAGTAAAAATTCCTATTCAGGAAATGCAGAATTATTAACAGTAAAAAGAAATAAGGAATGGTCAGAAAATCAGAGCAGTATAACGGGAACGGAAAGTATAAAAGTGAAAGCAGATAACGGGTATATAAAAGGAGGAGTGATAGCCAATATAGATAAAAATGGAAAAGACGGCGGAAATCTATCAGTAAATATTAAAAAATTAATAACGGAAGATATAGAAAGTAAAGATAATAAATTAGGTGCAGGAGTAAGTGCAGGTGTAACAAAAAGAGCAAAAGTTCCTGCAACAGAACAAATGGTTATAAAAGATGCTAATGGAAACAGTATCGTAAAACAGAATAAGTTCGGAATGGATTTCAGCGGGTCAGTAGAAGGGTTTAAAAAAGAAAAAATAACAAAAGCAACAATAGGAAGCGGAATATTGATAACAGAAGAACAGAGCGGACCGATAAACAGAAATATAAACGATATGGAACAGATTACAAAAAATGTAAATGTCAATAAAGTAAATATGAATTATACGGAAACTAAAAGAGGTTGGGGAGAAATCGGAGCCATACTTGCAGCAGATGCGGGAATAATAGGAGGAATTGCCGACAGTATAAACGAAAAATGGTTTAGAAATCAGCCACAAAATATGGAAGAGGCATGGACAGAAACAGTTTACAGAAGAATAAGAAATGTGGAAGATTTTATAGATAAAAAACTGAAGAATGATATGCTTCCTATAATACCGACATCAGGACAATATGGAGGAGTACTCGAAGGAATACAGGTATTCGGAATAAAAGATAAATTTGATATATTTGATATAGTTCTGAAACAGGATGAAAATGGAAATGTTATCATAACAGGGAAAAAATTGCATAATCCTTCCGAGATTAAATCAAATGAAGTATTCTTAAACGGAATGACTGAAGAATCCGAAGTGTCGATAAGAAATGCAATCAGTCAGCTTGTATCAATAAACGATATAGAAAATAAGATAAAAAAAGGTAAAGAAGTAAATGTAACATTAGTTTACAGTAAAACAAGAGGTAACATCACTGACGGAATGGAGTCTGTTCTTGGGAAAATGTTTGACGGAACTTTAGCAACTTTCGGACTTGTAACAGGAACATCAAGAGGATTTGCCGATGTATTGACACAATTAAATCCTGACAGACAGTATAATATAACAACATATAGTCAGGGAAATATAGTAGCAATGGGAGGATTGAATTATTTAAATAACAAAGGCATAAAATTAAATGGTAATATAACATTTTATCATACAGGGACACCTGTAGCTCCAAAAGTATTTGATAAATTAAGTAAAGAAATGAATTTCAAAAATGGAGTGTCAATGATAAATAGTTTAGATCCTGTAGGAAGTGAACATGGAGGTTTTATAGGAATAAAAAGATTTGGACTGATAGCTGAAACAAAAGATTACAATGGAAAAGCCAATAAAACACTTGACCAATTGTCCTCAAAAATATTTGTTTTTGGACCTTCGTTAATGAGAAGTCAGGCATACCCGATGTTGACACTAAAACAAAAAGATGAATACACTAAGGAAGAAATCAGAAGATTATCTGAAAGACAGATACTTGATGATAATTTCTGGGGATTTGTAACATATCCTCATGGAAGATATTTTAAAGAAGATAGAGAGTTTGTACAAAGACAGTTGGATTATCTGAATTTAGTCAAAGCGAATGGAGAAACAGCAGATAATAAAATAATAGACAACATAAGAAAAGAAAGACAGACTGTTACTGTTGAGAAATTCATAAATGGTCCTATAGTTTCTGATGACCAGATAATAGATTTCAGAACAAATTTATTTTATGACGAGTTCAAGGAAAATCTGGGTGCTCATTGGATAGAAAAAGAAAAACCGCTGTTGCCTAAATTAGAAATTGGAGCTTCAAAAATACAGTCAAGAAGAAATTCAACAGAATCCATAGATGTGATTGTAGAAAGGCTAAGAAAACAGGTGAAATAAGAAATCAGAGTCTGATTTAATTTGATAAATCTATCAGATTTTTAAGAAAAACAGTAGCTTTTATAATGCTACTGTTTTTAATTTCGATATATTTTCCGAAATAATATCGATGCATATTGTGGAAAGAAATTATCGAATAAATAGAAAGAATGATATATTTAATTGGATAATATTAAAAAAATTTTTGGAAAAACATAAATATAAAAAATGATATATCTAATGAGATAACATAAAAAAACTTTTTGGGAAAATTAGAAGTACAAAAAAAATAATGATTTAATGAAAAATCACGATTTACAATTAAAGCATATATAATATTAATCTTTTTATAAATAATAAATAGTTGTATAAATGAATGGAAAAATATATAATAATATATAATTATGTGAACAGAATTATAAAATAAAAAAAGGTATAGAAAGGAAATGAAATATGAAAAAAAGTTTAATGTTGTTATTTATGGGGCTAATATTTCTGATTTCATGTGGGACAAAAACCCGGACGGATGAAAAAAAAGGAAATGGAAGCGAAATAATATTTAATTTGGAATCGGAGCCTACGTCCCTTGATCCTCAATTATTGACTGATTCCGCAGGATTTAATGTTTCTGCCATGGTTTATGAAGGTCTTGTAAGACTGAATGAAAAAAATGAAATTGTTCCTGCCGGAGCTGAAAGTTGGAATGTTTCCGATGACGGAAAAACTTGGACATTTAAAATAAGACAGGGAATGAAATGGTCCAATGGAGATACAGTTACTGCGAATGATTATCTGAGAGGAGTAAAAAGAGCTCTGGAGCCTGAAACGGGTGCAGAATATGCATTTTTAATGTATTATATTGAAGGGGCTGAAGATTACAATAAAGGAAATTCCAAAGATTTTAATAAAGTGGGAGTAAAAGTAAAAGATGACTATACAATTGAGTTTAAACTTGCGGAACCTACTCCTTATTTTGGCAAATTGTTAGTAATGCCCGTATATTTCCCTGCAAATGAAAAGGCTGTAAATGAGTATAAGGACAAATATGCCACTGAAGCGGGAAATTCTATCTATAACGGACCTTATGTAATAAAAGAATGGATACATGACAATAAAGTCATTATGGAAAAAAATCCTGACTTTTGGAACGGAAAAAATATTAAAACAGATAAACTTATAGCATTAATGACTTCTGATTTCGATGCTGCAACAAATTTATTTAAAAATAAGGAGCTTGACTTTACGAAAGTATCCATTGAAAAAAAAGCTGAATTTGAGGGCAAGCCTGAATTAAAAGCGTTTCCTGAAGGAAGAGTATTCTTTTTAGGATTTAATCGAAATAATCCTGTACTGAAAAATAAGAAAGTAAGACAGGCTCTGTCTTTGGCGATAAACAGAGATGAATTAGTTTCACAGGTATTAAATGGATTAGGAACAAAAGGTTCAGGAATAGTAGCTAATGGGATGCCCGGAGTAAATGGAGATTTCAGAGAGGAAAACGGAGACCTTTATGAAAAATATAAAAATCTTGATTTAAAGAAACTTTTTGAAGAAGGTGTCAAGGAAGCAGGAATGACTTCTGAACAGGTTAAGCTGACATTACTGATAGATGAAAAAGGAACAGCTAAAAAAGAAGCCGAATTTTATCAGGCTCAATGGAAAGAAAAATTAGGAATAGATGTAAACGTAGATGTAGTTACTTATAAAGAAAGAATTTCAAGAGGAAAAGAAGGAAACTATGAAATAATAAGATATGCATGGGGACCTGATTATTCGGATGCAATGACATACCTGGAAATATTCCTTAAAAATGCAGGTGCAATAAACTTTTCCAAATATGATAATCCGGAATATGATAAATTGGTAAAATTTGCAAGGGAAAATCAAGATAAGAAACAAAGAACGGAAGCAATGCAAAAAGCTGAAACAATATTGGCAGATGATTTTGTTATATCAGGACTGTACTATGCGGAAGGATTGTATCTGGTAAATCCTAAAATGGAGGGAATGGTAGTAAGATCCGTATCAAATATCAATGATTTTTATCATGTTTCAATAAGTAAATAAATTAATAAGCAAAAATGAGTTAAATCAAAAAATATAAAATAGATTTATTCTGAAAGGGGATAAATAAATGAAAAAAAATTTATTAACTGCCTTATTACTACTTGTACTGATTTTATCCTGCGGAAAAGGGTCAAATTCAGAGGGGACACTTCTTTTGAACCTTAAAGAAGAGGGAAAATCTTACGACCCTCAGTTGGCAAATGACTCTACCGGAGAATTTGTAGATTCTCTGATAGGAGAGGGACTTACAAGGGAAGGAGATAATGGAGAATCTCTTCCAGGAGTTGCTGAAAAATGGGAAACTTCTTCGGACGGGCTTGTATGGACATTTCATTTGAGAAAAAATGCAAAATGGTCAAATGGAGATCCTATAACTGCGAATGATTTTAAAGCAGCATGGCTGAGAGGACTTAATCCTGCTACTGCGGCTGAATATGCTTTTATGCTTTATCCTATAAAAAATGCCGAAGAGTATAACAAAGAAAAAGCAAAAGCCGAAGATGTAGGTATAAAGGTAGTAGACGATTATACACTGGAAGTTACATTGAAAGCACCTGTTCCTTTCTTTGATTCAATGGTACGTATACAGACATACTTACCTCAAAATCAGAAATTTTACGATAAAGTGAAAGATAAATATATGACATCTGTAGATACTTCAATTTCGTCAGGAGCATATATTCTAAAAAAATGGACTCGGGATTCGGATATAATATTTGAAAAAAATCCTAATTACTGGAATGCCGATAATATAAAACTTGAGAGAGTACAAGTCAAATTTATAAATGATGCAACTGCTGATTTGAATGCATTCAAAAATGGCGAAATAGATGTAACAAACTTATCTACCGAACAGGCAAGGGATTTTAAGGATGACCCTCGTCTAAGATATGTAAATGACGGCTCGGTATTTTATGTAGTATATAATATGAAAAATAAAGTATTGAGCAATAAAAAAATAAGACAGGCTCTATCGATGTCGATAGATAAGGAAGAAATGATAAAAGGAGTATTAAACGGCGTAGGAGGTGCTGCGTATACTTATACTCCTAAAGATACAGGTATAAAAGGATTTGAAAAAGATTTTGCTGTAGAAGCGGGAGAAGTATTTCCTAAATTTAACCCTGAAAAAGCTAAAAAACTTTTAGCGGAAGGACTGAAAGAGCTGGGACTTACTCAATTGCCTAAACTTGAGATGATATTCAATGATTCGGGTAATAATAAAGCAATTGCCGAATATGTGCAGGAAAACTGGAGAAAAAATCTGGGAGTGGAGATAGGTCTGTCTTCAATGACATTTAAAGAAAGACTTGCAAGAATGGAACAGAAAGATTTTGATATGGCATTTGCAGGATATGCAGGGGATTACAGGGATGCGATTTCCTATCTTGACAGATTTGAATCGACTAACGGAAATAACTACTCTCAATATTTAAATCCTGAATATGACAAACTCGTAAATTTTGTGAAAACATCTGCCGATAAAAAAGCAAGAGTAGATGCAATGATAAAAATGGAAAAAATTATAGCTGAAGATATGCCTGTCGGATTGCTGTATAACAGAAAACAGACAAAAATTATAAATCCGAGAGTAAAAGATATAGGATTTAATCCTATAGGGAAAGATTATCTGCTTGATAAGACTTATATTCAGAAATAATAAATATCGAAGAAAATAAGTGTTATTAAAAATAAATGCTAAAGAAAGTAAATATCTAAGAAAATAGAAATTAAAGAGAATAAGTATTAAAAAAAATGAAGATTGAAAAAATTAAATGTTAAATAATAGAGGGTGTCTTATAAGTCAAAAATAATTTTACTAATATAAATATTGTATATTTTTAAAAATCAAAATACGTTATTTTTATTGATTTTATAAAAATAGTAAAATATATAAAATTTATGATTTAGTAATTTTATTTACCTTATGAGATAGCCTCTATTTTTAATTTTGGATTTTTATGTTCCGGAATTTTTGAAATAATATATAATTTGAAATAGTATATATAATTTTGAAAAAAATTTGTAATAATATAAAAAGAAATATACAGTATCATTATACAGCTAAATTCTTATATAACTAAATAAAATTAGGAAGTTTTATAGTAAAAAAATAATTTTTATATTATAACAAAAGATAAATTGATAATAGAAAAAAAGTTGTAAATGTTCATATTTCTATATGTAATAACTATATGTAATGATGATTTCCTGAATTTAAAGGATATTTGGATTTGAAGAATATAAAGATTTAAATGATATAGAAATTTAAACAATATTAAGGTTTAAATAATTTCGAAGGAGAAATAATATGGGTAAAAATATACTTGTCTATGCTGATAAGGGAACAAGCAGAGTAGGGGTCGCTTCGCTAATTCAGGCTTGTGAAAATAAATTGGGATTTCCCGCAAAAAAGATTTATGCGGAAGATATTCTGAAAAATACTCTTGATGAGGCTATAATGATTATAATGCCCGGAGGAGCGGCAAATCCTTACTGTGAAAAACTTAATGGAGAGGGAAATCGGAAAATTCGCCGTTTTGTAGAAAATGGCGGAACTTATTTAGGAATATGTGCGGGAGCTTATTATGCCTGCACACGTCTTGAGTTTCATGGAGAAGAATATGACGTGAAAGACACATGGGAACTGGGTTTTTTCAAGGGAATTGCCAGAGGCTCCCTGCCTGAACTGACAGGCAACGTTTATTTCAGTGAAAGCGTAAAAGCAAAGGCTTTTGTACCTTTAAATTTTGAAAAAGAATTTTTAGAAACGAAAATAAAAACTGAATCAAAACTTGAAATAAAGGCTGAAAAAAATTTTTTTCAAAAAAAATCTCTGAAAAATATTCCAAAAAAATGTGAATTTTATTATCATGGAGGTCCTGCGTTTATAGTTGACTCTCAAGATGATAATTCTTATAAGGTTATCGCAAGGTTTGATAGCGGATTACCAGCCGTGATTAAAGGGGAAATAGGCAAAGGAAATTATCTTCTCTCAAGTGTGCATTTTGAGTTGCAGAAAGAGCCTTATAATGAATTAGTCGTAAAAACGGCTGCGGAAGAAGAACTGAAAGATGAGCTGAAACTCTATGACAGATTGAATGAAAATTATGGAAACGAGTTGTGGGAAGAAGTAAAAAAATTAATAAGAAAACTGTAACAAAATCTGTTCTCAAAATAATTGAATTTAAAAATAATCAGACTTGGAAATGAGTAAACTTGAAAATAATCAGACTTGGAAATGAGTAAATTTAAAAATGACCAGCCTTGAAAATAAATAAACTTAAAAACAGCTGAATTTGGAGATGACAGTATTTAAAGAGAAGTAAAATTGAGAACAAATGAGTTTGAAAACAGTCGAATATAATTAAATATAGAATAGTAGAATAAAAAATATAGTATCTTTTTTATAAATACAACCAATATATAAAATGTATTTATATAAAGTGTGATAATTATAGAAATTTTCAAATTTATAATGTATAATAAAAAAACAAAAACAAATGTATCAAATAAATTAGGAGGAAAAAAGTAAAATGAAAAAAATTTTATTAGCATTATCAATGCTATTAGTTATTTTAGCCTGCGGAGGAAAAGGCGGCAGTGAAAAAGGAGGAAGCGGAGCCGGTAAGACATTTACTATGAATGTAAATGCGGAACCTAACTCGATAGACCCTCAAATAACTACAGATATAGTAGGTTCTACAGTAAATGAGCTTATATCCGAAGGATTATTGAGAAGAACTGTTAGCGGAAAACCTGAAGCGGGACTTGCTGAGAAATGGGAGTCTACTCCTGACGGTATGAAATGGACATTTCATTTAAGAGACGGATTGAAATGGTCAAACGGAGACCCTATAACTGCAAATGACTTTAAAGCGGCATGGGTGAGAGCCCTCGACCCTAAAACAAGTTCGGAATATGCTTATATGCTTTATCCTATAAAAAATGCCGAAGAATTTAACACAGGAAAGGCAAAAGCCGAAGATTTAGGAATAAAAGTGATAGATGATAAAACTCTTGAAGTGGAATTAGGAACACCTACTCCTTATTTCGATGATTTGGTTACATTTAAAACATATTCCCCTTTGAATGAAAAGTTTTTTAAGGAAATGGGAGAAAAATATTTTACTGAAGCTAAAAATACAATATCTTCAGGACCTTATGTATTGAAAAAATGGACTCATGATTCGGATATGGAATTTGAAAAAAATCCTAATTATTATGACAATGCAAGTACAAAAGTGGATAAAATTGTATATAAATTTATTTCAGATAGCGGAGCTGCATTAAATGCTTTCAAAAATGGTGAAATAGATTTTTCCGAAATTACGACTGAACAGGCAAAAGAATTTAAGGACAGTCCTAAATTAATCAAAAAAAATGACGGTTCAGTAAGTTATATAATATTGAATACAAAAGATAAATCAAAAGTATTGAGTAATGCTAAAGTGAGAAAAGCAATATCAATGGCTGTAAACAGAGATGAACTTATAAATACTGTATTAAACGGTATAGGAATAAATCCTAAAACTTTCACACCGGGAGGAATAGGATTGAACGGACTTCAAAAAGATTTTGCAGAAGAAGTACCGACTTCGTTGCCGGGGTACAATGTGGAAGAAGCTAAAAAGTTATTGGCAGAAGGGCTGAAAGAACTGGGAATGGATAAAGTGCCTACTCTCGATATGGTATTTAATGATAATGTGGATAATAAAGTAATTGCCGAATATGTGCAGGAAAGTTTAAGAAAGAATTTAGGAATAGATTTACAACTGAGTGCCCTGACTTTTCAGGAAAGAGTTCAGAGAATGAAACAAAAAGATTTTGACCTTGTACTGGCAGGATGGCTGGGAGACTTTAAAGACCCTGTTACTTATCTGGATTTATTTGTAACAGACGGAGGAAATAACTACGGCTCTTACTCCAACCCTAAATACGATGAGCTGTTAAGAAAAATAAAAAGTACGTCAGACCAGTCCGTCAGAGTACCTGCTATGATAGAACTGGAAGGAATAATCGCTGAAGAGACTCCGGTACTTGTATTAAGAAACAGAGTACAAAATTATCTTATAAACCCTAAAGTAAAAGGATTGGATATAACTGCGATAGGTGGACAGTATATACTTAGAAATATTGATGTTGAAAAATAGTAAAATTTATAAGACTGGAAAAGAAAGAGAGATATTTTATGAAATATCTCTCTTTTTGTATATTCAGATAATTTATAATTTTTATCATCAAACATATAACAAATAGTTGCATAAAAAATAAAAAGAATATATAATAAATTAGTATAAAAATACAGATGAGACTGTCTTAAAGTTGAAAAAAATTACTAATATACGTAGTCGTATCAATTATTTTTAACTTACAGGTCAGCTCTAATTAGGAGGATTGTATGAAAAAAATATTTTTAATATCGCTTATGCTGATATTGATTTTAGCCTGCGGAGGAAAAGGAGGAAGTTCCAAAGGAAAGAAATTTATTATAAACGTAAGTGAGGAGCCTCAGTCCATAGACCCCCAATTATCAACAGATATAGTAGGTTCTACAGTAAATGAGCTTATATCCGAAGGATTGTTAAGAAGAAATGCAGACGGAAAGCCTACTGCAGGACTCGCTGAAAAATGGGAATCGACTCCTGACGGTATGAAATGGACGTTTCATTTAAGAGACGGAATAAAATGGTCAAACGGAGACCCTATAACTGCAAATGATTTTAAGGCGGCGTGGATGAGAATATTGGAACCTAAAACAGGATCAC
>CALIJH010000131.1 GCA_938017765.1 uncultured Leptotrichia sp. | reverse complement strand
AAAATGTATGATGTAGAAAAAAATATTAAATAAAGGGTTTTAATACACTTGACTACTTTCAATAATTAAAAATATTACAGAATATCAAAATAAATATTATAATGGAGAAATAATATATATGGGGAAAAATACAGAAATAATTTTCATAAGACATGGAGAAACAGATTTAAATAAAGCAAAAGTATATTTTGGACATTTAGATCCTGATTTAAATGAAACTGGAATAGAACAGCTTAGAAAAGCAAAAATTCTTTTTGAAAAAAGAGAAAAAATGCCGGATGTTGTATTTTCAAGTGATTTGAAGAGATGCAGTCAAAGCATGGAAATACTTGAAATAGATGAAGAAATTGAAAAAAATGACAAAGGTTATGCAGTCAAAATAACGGATAATATATACAAAGGCAGTGATAAATACAATGATTTATTTGATATAGAAATCTCAAACGAAGCATATTCCACATCAAATCAAATAAATACTTATGTTGAAATAAACGGAGAAAAATATGGTCATATAATAAGTCCTAAGACAGGGTATCCCGGTAAAAACAGACAAATAGGAATAGTAACCGAAAGTGCTTTTGTCGGAGATATAATTTCTACAGGATTATTTAACCGAACGCCTGAAAAATTTCAGGAAATAATGAAAACCCTTTCAAAAGAAATGAAAGTGGAGGGCTATCTTATAGATGATAGTGGAAATATAAATTATTCGGAAAAATTTTTAAATTATGTGGAAATTTAAAATTTTTCAAATGAATAAAAATATTTTTATATTATTTTTATCCGAATTTTTCACTTTTAAAATCAAGAAAATATAAATATTACGGAGAGAAAATAAAAGAAAAATGAAAAAAATGAAAGAGAGAATAAATGAATAATATTGTAAATGAGAAAATGAAAATTGATTCAATGAAACATATAACTAAAAAGATGAAATTATCAGTAATGGATGATCCTGAAATTTTTTATATTCCTTTAGCTCAACATATAGGACAGATTTCAAAAGAAACAGTAAAAAAGGGAGATTATGTAAAACAGTATGAAAAAATCGGAGAAATACAGGGAAATGTTTCTGCCGCTGTACATTCTCCCGTTTCAGGAATAGTAGAGGATGTCATAGAAAATCCTGTTGCTAACGGAAATATTGTGAAAACATTAAAAATAAGAAACGACTTTAAATATGACAGCATAAAGTTAGAAAAAAGGGAAATGGAAAAACTTGATAAATATACAAAAGAAGAAATTCTTTCGGCAATAAAAGATAGCGGTATAGTAGGAGAAGGAGGAGCACAGTTTCCTACTCATGTAAAATATAATATCGGAAATAAAAAAGTAGACACTTTTATTTTAAACGGTTCTGAATGTGAACCTTATCTGACTGCCGACTATACTGTTATGAATGAATGGACGGAAGAATTTTTTGACGGAATAAAAATTGTTGAAAAATTACTTAATCCTAAAGAAATTGTAATAGGAATAGAAGAAGAAAATGAAGAACTTTTTGAAAAATTTTCCGAAACTGCAAAAAGAAAGAATATGACTAATATCAAAACTCAAATATTACCGTCGGCATATCCTCAAGGGAGTGAACTGCAACTCATAAAGGCGGTAACAGGAAAAGAGATAAGAAAAGGGGCACTCCCTATAGATGCGGGAGTAATAGTAAGCAATGTAGGAACAGTGAAGTCAGTCTATGACGCATTTATCGAGGGAAAGCCTCTGATTGAGAGAATTGTAACAGTATCAGGTGAAAAAACGGAAAAAAGAGGAAATTTTTTGCTGAAAATAGGAACCCCACTAAGCCATATTTTAGAGAAAATAAATCCTGAAAAGGAAGCAAAAATAATTTTTGGCGGGCCTATGATGGGAGAAGAAGTAAAAGATATGAATGTACCTGTTATAAAAGGAACTTCCGGAATACTGTTTTTATCTTCTGCTATAAACAATGTCGAGAGAAATAACTGTATTTCATGCGGATATTGTGTAGATGTATGCCCAATGGGCTTAATGCCGATGAAATTTGAGGAGATGTACAGAAAAGGTAAGTACAGAAAACTCGTAAAGCTCAACCTCGATATGTGTATAGAATGCGGAGCCTGTGAGTATTCCTGTCCGTCGAGAGTTCCTCTTATAAAAAGCATAAAAGAGGGGAAAAATGAATTAAGAAAAATGAGAGAAAAGGGGGAAATAAAATAATGGAAAAAATATTGACTGCAAAAAATTATACTCCACATATAAGAGTGAACGACAGTGTTGCAAAAGTAATGTCCGATGTGGTTTTGGCGTTGCTTCCCTCAATGATTGCAGCATATGCTGTATATGGAATGGCTCCTGTCCTTGTGATTATGACATCTGTAGCAAGTGCGTTAGTTTCAGAATGGCTTTTTTCCATAGTATTTTTCAAGAAATATAGTTCAATAACTGATGTTTCCGGAGTTGTAACAGGTATACTTTTAGGAATGACATTAGCTCCTTTCACTCCTCTATATGTAGTAGCTTTTGGAGCTTCGGCAGCTGTCATATTCGGAAAATTGATATACGGCGGATTAGGGAGAAATATGTTTAATCCTGCCCTTATAGGACGGGAATTTATGACAGTATTTTTCCCTGCGGTTATGTCATCAGGTGCTATCTGGTATAGCGAAACGGCACTGAAAGTTTCAGGAATAAAATTTTTTGCTTATTTGGGAGATATTCCTTTATTTAATTATCTCGACAGAACAATATTAAATCCGTCAGGAGCAATAGGAGAATTTTCCGTATTCTTTCTTGCGGCAGGAGGGCTTTATCTACTCATAAAAGACAGAATATCATGGCATATACCTGTTTCAATGTTTCTTGTTGTATTTTTGGGACTGTTTCTGATGAATATAATTATAGGAGCCGATATAAATCTTTCTATGGGAGGACTACTGCTCGGAGGAATATATATGGCAACGGATATGCCTTCGAGTCCGTCAAATCCCATAGGGAAAATATATTACGGGATAATGACGGGTATAGCTGTCATTATATGCTGGTCGCAAAATATAAGATTTGAGACATTATCATATTCAATTCTGACTTTAAATGCTTTTACTCAACCTATAAACTATATATTTAGACCGAAAGTGTTCGGTATGGGAAATATGACGGGAGAAAAAATTATAAAAGGAGCAGGACTTACAGGGATTATCGTGATAACGGTATTTATACTTACTTTTCTCCATAATGCAGGGCTTGTTTCATACCTGCTCTATATTTATATTTTTTACACTGTAATAAAATTAATATTGTCAAATGAGATAAAATAGTATATTATAAATATGTTTTTAAATAATATATTTTGAATGATTTAAAAATAATATTTTGAAAAATTTGAAATTCTATAATTAAAAATGAGAATTAAAACAGGAAATAGAAAAGAAAGTGATTTAAAAATGAATAACTTAAAGTTTTTAGAAATAGTAGACGGAAACATTCTAAAATCTGAAAACAAAATCTACCGAGGAGCAATTCCTTGGGTTTTGTTGTGTTCGGACGAAAAAAAGATAATATATGTATCGACTTCCAATAGAAATCTGGAAAATTATTATGAAATGATAGAAGACTATAAAACCGATAAAAAAAATATATCTGTTTTTGAAAATATATCCAATAACAAGGAAGATTTGACAGGAATAAATATAGAACTGCTGAATATCCTTAAAAACAGACAGGAATTTATATTATTCCTAAATTTACAGATAACATTGGACGTATTTTTTGAAAAAGTAAATCTTCTTTATTTTAAAATAGGAGAAAGCTATAAATTTTCCGATATTATCGGATTTCTTACTGAAAACGGTTATTTACAGTCATATCTTATAGAGAAAAAAGGAGAATTCAGCAGAAGAGGAGATATTATAGATATTTTTCCGCCTAATGCAGAAAATCCTGTAAGGCTCGAATTTTTTGATGATGAATTGGAAAGTATAAGAGAATTTGATATAGAAACCCAAAAATCGATTAACAGAAAAGAAGAAATAAAAATATTCGGAAATATATTGTCGGGAAATAATTATGAACTTGTAGAACTGATAGAGGAACTGAAAAAAGAAGATGTGATAATTGTACTCGAAAATGAGGAACTTCTGAATTATAAAATGGAAGAGTTTATCCTGATTGAAAGGGATAGGGAAAATACTTACAGAAAAAGATATGAAAATCTGAAAAAGAAAAGTCTCATCATAGAAACATCAAATTTCAGTGAGGAACAGTCGGAAATATTTAAGGATAAAGAAAAACTGGAAAAATTGTCACAAAAAAAAGATATTCATATATATACAAAAAATTATGAAAAAAAGTTGAAAGAATATGGAAATAACAGTAAGATAGATATTATTAACCGTGAGCTTTTTGAAGGATTTATAATAGGAGATACTTTCATACTTACAGACAGGGAGCTCGACGGATATATTTACGAGAAGAAAAGAAAAAGCAGTAAAGCCGTAAAATATAAAAAAGTAAATCAAATACTGATAGACGACTATGTCATTCATGTTCAGTACGGAGTGGGTATATACAAAGGGATAGAAACAATCGAAGATAGGGATTATCTGAAAATAAAATATGCCGATGAAGATATACTTTATATTCCCGTGGAAAAACTCGACAGACTTGAAAAATATATTTCTTATGGTGAAGAACCTAAACTGTATAAACTGGGAACGAGAGGATTTAAAAGAAAAAGGCAGAAGCTGGCTGAAGATATTGAAAAATTTGCAGCTGAGTTAATAAAAATTCAAGCTCAAAGACAGAGTCAGAATGGATTTGTCTATGGAAAAGACACTGTCTGGCAGGAAGAATTTGAAGCACAGTTTCCGTTTGAGGAGACTGAAGACCAGAAAAAGGCGATAAAAGACGTGAAACAGGATATGGAAGGGCCTTATATAATGGACAGGATAGTATGCGGAGATGTAGGATACGGAAAAACCGAAGTGGCAATGAGAGCAGCATTTAAGGCAGTGGAAAACTCAAGACAAGTAGCTCTTATAGCGCCTACTACCGTTTTGGCGGAACAACATTATAAAAGATTTAAACAGAGATATGAAAATTATCCCGTTACAATAGAAAATTTGTCAAGGCTTACCCAAAGTAGGTCAAAAGAAATACTGAAAAATATGAAAACGGGAATTATCGATTTGGTTATCGGAACTCATAGGCTGTTAAGTGAAGATGTGGAGTTCAATAACTTAGGACTGCTCATAATAGATGAGGAACAGAAATTTGGCGTAAAAGCAAAAGAAACAATAAAGAAAAAACGTCAAAAAGTGGATGTTCTTACTCTTACTGCTACTCCCATACCCAGAACACTGAATATGGCTCTGTTGGGAATAAGGGAAATATCAGTAATAGATACACCGCCTACAAATAGACTGCCTATTATTACAGAAGTGATAAACTGGGAAGAAGAAGTTGTTAAGACTGCCATATTAAAGGAACTTTCAAGAGACGGTCAGGTATTCTATATTTATAATGATGTAAAAAGCATGAAGTATAAAATAGAGGAATTGAAAAAAATATTGCCTGATTTTGTAAAAATAGAATTTATCCATGGACAGCTTTTACCTAAGGAGATTAAAGATAAAATACGAAGATTTGAGCAGGGAGAATTTGATATACTTCTTGCTTCTACAATTATTGAAAATGGAATAGATATACCCAATGCCAATACCATTTTAATAGAAAATTTCAATGCTCTCGGACTTTCACAGGTGTATCAGCTTAGAGGACGTGTAGGAAGAAGCAACAGACAGGGATATTGCTATCTTCTGAAAACAAGGACGGCTACTAAAAAAGGTCAGAAAAAAGAAGAAAGTATGCAAAAAGTCGAAGGGATAAAGTCAGGAGGTTTTCATATTTCAATGGAGGACTTGAAAATAAGAGGAGCAGGAGAAATATTAGGAGAAAAGCAGCACGGTACGATAGAAACTTTTGGATACGACCTTTATCTAAAAATGCTGAATGAAGAAATAAAAAGACAGAAAGGTGAATACAGGGAAAAAACCGAAAATGTGGAAATAATTCTGAAAGAAAAAGGATTTATCCCTGAAAATTATATTGAAAAAGAAGAAAGACTGAATATATATAAGAGATTTGCCATATTAGAAGATTTTAGAGAACTGAATGATCTTGTAAGTGAAATAGAAGACAGATTTGGGAAAATACCTCAGGAAATGAAAAAATTTATAATAAATATAAAATTTAAAATATTTGCTGAAATGAACAGTATACAGACAATAGAAGAAAGGAAAAATACTTACAGATTTTCATTTGTGGAAAATGTTTCTGAAGAAATAATGTCTGAACTGGAAAAACATCTTGAAATGAAAGAAATTATTCAGGTGCCTATTTTTGAAGAAAATAAAAAAGAAATGGCAGAGGAAAGATTTATAATAAAAGAAATCGATAAAAAAGAATTTCTCGAATATCTGAACAACAGATAACATAGAAATAACATCAAAAAAAGTAAAATATAATTTTAATAGTTTATGATTTTTCGGATAAAAATAAAAAATATCCGTTAGTTCTTTTTATGCACGATGCAGGGCCTCTAAGTGAAAACACAAAGGCTACACTGCTTCAGGGAAATGGTGCAATAGTCTGGGCAACTCCCGAAGAACAGGTAAAACACGAAGCTTTTATTTTAGCTCCGCAATATTCAAAAAAAGTAGTGGAAGATGACGGAAGTATGACACCTGATTTGGAAGCTACCATAAATCTGATAAAAGATTATGTAGTAAAAAACTACAGTGTCGACACGGATAGAATGTATACTACAGGACAGTCTATGGGCGGGATGATGTCCATTGTTATGAACTTTAAGTATCCTGATTTATTTGCAGCAACATATTTTGTGGCTTGTCAGTGGGATGCCTCGCTCACCGCTCCTATGGAAAAAAATAAAATGTGGACGGTAGTTTCCACAGGAGATATGAAAGCTTATCCGGGTTGGAATGCAATTACCGAAGTATTGTCCAAAAATGGAGGTGTTATTGTAAAAGATACTTGGAGAGGGGACTATACTTCTGAACAGTTCAGTCAATCAGTAAAAAAAGTGCTGGATAAAAATCCTGAAGCAAATATAAAATATACTGTAATTGAAAAGGGAACTCTACCTAATTTACAGCAGGGAAATCCTGGCTCCGAACATATGGCTACATGGAAAACGGCTTATAATATTGAGGGAATAAGAGATTGGTTATTTAAACAGAAAAAATAAGATAAAGTTTCTATTATACAATATTACAGCAAGTTAAAGTAATCGAATAAAAAAATTCTAAAAGCTTTAAAAGATAAGCAAAAAGAAAAACAAAAGAAAAAAACGAAAAAAAGAAATCAGGAAACAAAACAATATATAGTATTTAGGAAGAGAAGAGTAGAAGATATATAGTGCATAAAGGGAGTAATGGAAGGATAAAAGAGTAAGGAGGGATAAAAAAAGGAAAAAAAGATAAAAAAAGGTATTGACAAAAGGGAATAAATTTGGTAATATAATTTT
>CALIJH010000130.1 GCA_938017765.1 uncultured Leptotrichia sp. | reverse complement strand
CAGGACCGTTAGAACCTACTATACATGGTACTTCAACCATAGCTGTCGGGTCAAAATTAGATACTGCTCCGTCATTTTCTACAATAAGCAGCATTCTCTCATGTGTATTATACGCTATTGCCCTTGCCAAATCTATTATATAAGTAGCATGTGCTCCCGCTTGGAGACTTACCCCGTCAGAAGTTCCTTTTTCTATAATTTCTCTGCATGCACCGAATACAATTTTCTCTCTTCCTTCCATAACTTCATTTGCTCTTGTATGTTCGGGATTTGAATGGGCAACCACATAATCTGGGAAATAATAATATTTCAGATATGTGTTAGGCAATGTAGCAGGATCTAATAGACATATATCTTTAGCTTTTGTGTATGTGCTGCTCCAACTTGCTTCAACTGTTTTTCCTTTGATTGGAACATTATAACCTATTTCTTCCACTTTTTTTCTCAATTCAGGCATTAAATCGTTTCCTTCTTTATCCCTTATATCTGTCCACCAGCCGAAATGATTTAATCCGAAATATCTTATTACCATATCTTTTCTTGATTTTAATCCGAGCATTTCAGCCATTCTGTTTTCTATCCCTACGGGCATATCACATATATTCAATATTTTTGAATGAGGTCTGAGCCTTCTTGTAGCTTCGGCTACTATCGCCGCAGGATTGGAATAATTCAACATCCAAGCGTCAGGAGAGTATTTTTCCATGTAATCTACTATTTCGAGTACCCCTCCTATGGACCTCATTCCATAAGCTATACCTCCCGGACCGCAAGTTTCCTGTCCTAACACTCCATGTTTCAAAGGTATTTTTTCATCTTTTTCCCTCATGGCATATTTTCCCACTCTTATATGTGCCATTACAAAATCTATATCCGTAAAAGCTTCTTCAGGATTTACAGTATAGACAAATTTAATATCAGGAGCCTTTTCTTTTATAAGTATTTCACACGCTTTAGCTATAATTTCCTGTCTTTCCTCATCATTATCATAAAACTTAATCTGTCTTATAGGAAATTTTTCAAGATTTTCCAATAACATCAGCACTATACCCGGAGTAAATGTACTTCCTCCGCCTGCTACTACAATTGAAAATTTTTTCATTTTTTGCCTCCTGTTTTAAAAAATTATATTTCTAATTTTATTCCTTTTTCCTTAATTTTATATTAATTATCTCATTAATTCTTCTATTTTATTTCTTACTTGTGCAACGGACAGACCTATAATTACCTGTACGGCTTTTCCTTTTCTCAATACCCCGTGAGCTCCAGCCTGTTTGAATACTGAATCCGGAGCAAGAACGTTTTCATCTTTTACACTGACTCTCAATCTTGTAGCACAGTTATTCAGGTCTTCAATATTGTCTTTTCCTCCTAAAGCTTCAAGTATAATCAAAGCCTGATCTGAATACTGGTCATTTTTTGTGCCTGTAGAAGTATCTCCTTCTCCTTTTTTAGCTTTATAGTCAGCTTTTGTGTATAATTTAGCTTCCTCATCTTCTTCTCCTCTACCCGGAGTAGCTAAATTCATTTTTTCAATTAATAATTTGAATACGATAAAATATATACCAGTAAAGATAAATCCGACTACAATTTGCGTGATAATCGTTCCTGAATGATTTTTAGCCATAGGAAGCCAGTTCAGGAATATAAAGTCGAGTAAGCCTCCTCCCATATTTCCGACTACTCCGAAAATATACATTGTTGTAGCCATTGTAGCTGCAAGGAATGCGTGTACTGCAAATAATACAGGTGCAATAAACAGGAAAGTAAATTCCAACGGTTCAGTTATTCCTGAAATAACTGCCGTAAATACAACCGGTATAAGTAATCCTGCCACTTTTTTCTTGTTTGCAGGTTTTGCTGTAGCATACATTGCAAGGGCTATCCCTATTGCTCCGAATATTTTGGAGTTACCATGCAGGGCAAATCCTCCTTGAGGAAATAATGCTTTCAACGGTTCCGCACTTACAGCAAATTCTTTTATATGCTGAACCCAGTATGTCTGTATTCCTCCTTCAACGACTGCCGGTCCGAATATGAAAGGAGTATAAACAAAATGATGTAACCCTGTAGGAATAAGTATTCTTTCAAGGAATGTATAAATCCATACTCCAAAGGCTCCCGAAGCAACCAATACTCCCTGTAAAGCATTTATACCCAACTGAACTTTAGGCCATATAAGAACTGTTGCCAAAGCACAAGGTATCATAGCAAAAAATCCTACTATATATACAAATACCGATCCTTGGAATACTCCCAGAAAATCAGGCAATTTTTTCTCGAAAAATTTATCATGTAAATATACAGCTATTCCTGCAATAATTATTGCCCCAAATAAATTTGTATCAAGTGTCTTGATCCCTGCAATCATGGAAAGTCCACTTGTTCCCCCTGCATCCAGAGACATATCCACTCCAAAATTCCATAATGTCAGAAATGCAGCAACAAAATAATTGAAAGTACAATAAAGTACGAATGCTTCCATACAAGCTCTTGCATTTGCTTTTTTTGCCAACCCTATAGGCAAGCTTATAGCAAACAGTAAAGGCATTTGTCTGAATACAGTCCAACCTCCTTCTTCTATTACCTGCCAGAATTTATACCAGTTTGTCGTAGGTTCTGCAATACTTCCTACAATCTGTTCATTTTTCAGTACAGACGTTATACCTACTACTAACCCTGTAAATGCAAATAATAGTACAGGAGTCATCATTGCTCCTCCAAAACGTTGAATTTTTTTCAACATAAAAATACCTCCTAAGATTTATTTAATATATTTATACCACAATTTTTCAAATTGTCAACACATTTACGAAAATCTTTTTAAAAATTTTTATTCATTTACATATTTCTTGTTTATTATATTTCTTTATTATATTTCAATAATAGTTTCAACTCCATAATGGTCGGATACTACAGGAAAATTAATCCCGTTAAATATGACTTTACTGCTTAAAACTTTTATTTTCTTATTGCTGAATATATAGTCTATCCTTTTTTCCTGCTTATTCGTATCCCAACCGTCTATATTCCCGCCTACAGTAACTCCGTTATCTTTTTCGGCGGCTAAAGTATAAGTATCGTACAAACCTTGAGCTAAAATATTCTCATAGTTTTTTGGACTGTTTATAGCATCAGTATTAAAATCTCCCATTAATATTTTCAAATTTTCCGTCCTACTTCTTCCAAGAATTGTCTGAATATTGTCAGACATTTTTTCTTCTTCACATTCAGGCAAATTCATATGGCAAGTATAAAACTCCATTAGCTGCCCTTTATACTCTATCGTCGCACTATTAATTCTTCTTGAAATAATGGTATTTACACTTTGTGCCCTTGTGCAGTAAAATTCGTCAACATCCAAAAGTCTGTGTTTTGTTATTATTGCAAGACCCTCATCATATTTGTCGTATCCGATATGGGAATTGCTCCAATGATAATAATAAGTCCTGTCAGTGTATTTGCTTATTTTTTCCAGAAGTACCCAACCATAGTTATCCTGTCTTATCGCTTTAAATAAAACTGGGCTGTTCATTGATTGGTTCACTTCCTGCATAGCTATTACGTCATAATCTTTTTCTGCAATTACTTTTGCTAATGTTTCCATTTTCTCATCCTGATTTTCTTCAATCCATGCGTGTACGTTTATTGTAAGCAATTTCATATTATTATTCCTTTCAAATTTTAGTTTTTTTATATTATCTATATTTGTATTATTTATATTTAATATCATTTATTTTATATCTCAATATTAGCATATTTAATATTTTTATGCCATATATTATTTTGAAAATTATAGCTCTTATCTCTAAATTTGTCAATACATTTACGTAAATGTTTTTTATTTTTTTAATATTTTTATGAAAACGTTGACTTTTTGATAAAAATAGGATATAGTTAAAATATAAATTAATTTCAGGAGGAAATATATATGTTTGAAAGAAGTTCAGGTATTCTGTTTCATCCTACTTCACTTCCGGGAAAATACGGTATAGGAAGTTTAGGAAAAGAAGCCTTTGATTTTGTTAATTTTTTGAAAAAATCCAAGCAGAAATTATGGCAAATATTCCCCTTAGGTCCTACAGGATATGGAGATTCTCCGTATCAGTCCTTTTCATCTTTTGCGGGAAACCCTTATCTTATTGATTTTGATTTGCTTATTGAAGCCCATCTATTATCGGAAGATGATTTGAACGGAGTATTTTTCGGTGATAATGAAGAATATATAGACTATGGAGCTATTTATAATCAAAAATATCCATTGTTAAGAAAGGCATTTGAAAATTTCAGAAACAATTATTCCAATGATATGTCTGAAAATTCATTAAATAATTTATTCAATAAATTTAAGCATGAACAGCAGGAATGGCTGGAAAATTACACTTTATTCATTGCTCTGAAAGGACATTTTAACGGTCTGCCTTGGAACGAATGGGAATATGACATAAAATTTAGACATGAAGACGCTATGAATAGATACAGAGAAATTCTTAAAGACGAAATAGAATATCAAAAATTTATACAATTCCTATTTTTCAAACAATGGGGAGACGTAAAAAGATATGCCAACGAAAACGGTATAAAAATAATAGGAGATATACCTATATTTGTGGCTGCTGACAGTGCAGATGTGTGGGCAAACCTCGATATTTTTCAATTTGACCATGATTTAAAACCTGTAAAAGTGGCAGGTGTTCCGCCTGATTATTTTAGTGCTACAGGACAACTTTGGGGAAATCCTCTTTATAACTGGGACAGATTGAGAGAAACAAATTATAGATGGTGGATTGACAGGGTAAGAGTAAATCTTGGGATTTGCGACATCATAAGAATAGACCATTTTAGAGGATTTGAGTCTTACTGGGCAGTACCTTTCGGTCACGAAACAGCAGAACACGGTCAATGGGAAAAAGGACCGGGAATTGATTTATTCAATGCAATCAGAAATGAACTCGGAAATTTACCTATAATTGCTGAAGATTTGGGAAATCTTACACAGGAAGTCATTGATTTAAGAGAAAATACTGGCTTCCCGGGAATGAAAATCTTAGGCTTTGCTTTTGATTCGGGAGAAGAAAATGACTATCTGCCACATACTTATCCTAAAAACTGTGTAGTTTATACAGGAACACACGATAATGATACTATTATGGGCTGGTTTGAAAAAGCTAATGAAAGAGACAGAAGATTTGCAATGGACTATCTGAACTCAAGAGATACGACTGAATTTAACTGGGACGCTATAAGAGGAGCATGGAGTTCCGTCGCAGTCATTGCTATTGCTCCTGTTCAGGATTTTCTTGCTCTTGGAAGTAATGCTAGAATAAATACTCCGGGAGTAGCTTCAGGAAACTGGCAATGGCGTCTGAAAAAAGGTGAACTTACTGACGAACTGGCTGAAAAAATTGCAAAATTCACTGAAATATATTCAAGATAATATTTAAAATAGTCTGTTTCAGAAATGGAAAATTTTTAGAATAAGAATTTCTATTTCCGAAACAGTCTTTTTGAAAACAATCATTTTTTGTAATTTTTTTTTATACTGTATTTTTTAATACCGTATACTGTTATTTTTACTTGGTTCCAATACATAATTTATGTATGATATAGCCGCCATTATATAATTATATTAAGCCATTATTACATTATGAAAGGAAATACATAATATGAGTAAGTATAAGGAAGTTTATAATGATATCAAAAATAAAATAAAAGAAGGGATTTTAAAACCGGGAGAATTTCTTGAAAGTGAGTTTGAACTGGCAAAAGAATATTCTTATTCCAAAGATACGATAAGAAAGGCTCTTTCTATTCTTGAACTGGAAGGCTATATTCAGAAAATAAAAGGGAAAAATTCATTAATTCTTGAAAGGGGATATTTAAAAAATATATCCCTTTCTTCCATACAGACTTCTCAAGAATTGAATAAAGCTGAAAATCTGAATATAAAAATTAATTTGATCAGCTTGTATATAGTTCAGGAATACGAAAAATTGATGAATATTTTTCAGGCTTCCAAAAATGATGATTTTTATAAAATAGTTCGTACTCGTTCTTTAGACGGAGAAAATTTGGAATATGACGTTTCATATTTTGATAGAAGAATTGTTCCCTTTTTAAGTAAAGAAATCGCTCAAAAGTCCATTTATGAACATCTGGAAAAAGAACTAAACCTGAAAATATCCCATTCCCGCAGAGAAATCAAATTCAGATATGCAAATCCTGAAGAAAAAAAATATATGGATTTAAAGGATTTTGATATGGTTGTAGAAATTGAGACTTATGCTTATTTATCTAACGGACATCTTTTCCAGTACGGAACCATTTCCTATCGTCCCGACAAGTTTACTTTTTCTATCGTTGCTAAAAGATAAATTTTTTAATAAAAAATAATTCACAATTTCTGAATCCCTGAAAATCAAGGGTTTCTCTTTATTTTCTGTATATTTATTGTATATTATTATAGTACTTTCTCTTTATTTTACATAACATTTTTTGATAAAAAATGTTATGTAAAAAAAAAACAGGGCAGCTGTTATTAGCCGCCCTTTAGTTTATCAATTCTTTTATATGAGCAATAAGTTCATTTTCAATTGTTTGCATATGAGCTTCGACAACTCTAACTGCTCTGTCGTACAGCTCGTTCTCTTTCGCTCCGTCTTCTTTCAGATCTGCTAAGATATCCATTAAGATTTTTTTTGTTTCAGTAAATTCATTCTTGAACACGCTGTAAATCGTTTTAAAAGTAATATCATCTATAATGTTATGCATATCTGTCTCAAAGTCGATGAGCTTCACATCAAAGAATGTATCTATCTCTTTGTTGATAACCGCCCAGTTTTCTTTGATGTGATTGTTCCTTATATACTTTATCACCCTCTTTTGAATACTCCAGCGAATGTCCTGAATTTTTAAAATAAGCGCTATTTCAAGTCCTTTACCTCGTAAATAGTCATTGTTCAGTTGTTTTTCTAATTTCGCCATTGTTGAGATCATCTTTTCAAGATATTCAAACATTTTCTGCTGCTGCTTTAAAAAAACGGAACATATGACTAACATTACGCCCATTTCTGCAATATCTTTTACTAATAGCGGATTCAACTTAATCCCCTCCCGATACTATAGAATTTGCGGATTTGCCGCTTTTTCTATATTAAATATATCCTGTACAAGTTTTCTCGCGTCCAGTTCAGTTCTTAATACTTTAATAGCCTTATGTATAGCTTCTTCTCCAAGATTTTCAATCACATCAGGAATCCATTTTCTGTCAATTTCTTTTTCTTTTGTGATATATTCTTCCGCTTTGTCCCAGAAGCCGTTAGCTACAGCTTCAAATTTTTCAAATCCTGTTTTTCCTGCATTTACTATCTCGCTTCTGTAAATAGCAGTTTTTGCCATTTCTCCTACTTTGTTGATAATGTACATTCTTACCATTGTTTCTGTCATTTTAAACATCTCCTCAAAATATTTTTTTGTTATTTATTTTTTTCCGGGAATGGTAATAAAGGGATTGAGACCTTTAAAATTTACCATAACTGTTATTTATAGAAGCTCAATATGTGGATAATCTTTAAATTTTATCCAATCTCCGCCCCACTGAACGTTTATATTATTTTCTTTTGCTATAGCCTTTATATGTTCCGCTACTGCTTTATATTTACTTGTCGTATCCCAGTCGATTTTTCCGATAATCGACGGATCATAAATGGCGAAGTCTATTGCATGACCGTACCCGTCTTTTTTCGCCTGATGGTTCGACTTATTTTTGTAACCGTCGCAGTTTGTCACAATTTTTCCCGGCTTAGTTCTGCCCTGCTGATACAGTTCATTCTGATATGCAGCGGTTCTGACACCTTGCACAATCATAAAATCATGTGGACTGTCTTTTATCGACAGTTCCATTAATTTTCTTAGCTTCGGGTGTACTCCTTCCATTCTTTTTAAGCTATTTTCACTGAATTTGTACATTTTATACCACTTCCTTTTCTTTTATTAACTCCATGAATTTCAAGTATTTATAAAGCTTAGCCGGACTAAATTTATTAGGTTTTATTTCTTTCAGGTTATATGTTAAACTTTCATCTAATGCTTTATTTAAAAGATAAATACAGAGCTCCGAACAGAAATATTTGTCTTTATGTTCTATACCCAACTCCAGCAATTGACTCAATAAAATTGCCCAGTAATCATAGCCTTTTCCTTTCAGCTTTTTAAATTCTGTCAGGAATGCCGGAATATCTACATTATCATCAAGTTTGTAAATATCCATATTATCTTTATAAATAAAGGGCTTTATTCTTACTCCGCCCGGATTTGACAGATAGACATAGTCATTATAGATAAATTCGCAATGACTGTATTTCCCAAGCGTCCGTAATGCTATCAATACCCCGATTATCGATTTTGGCTTGTGAAAACTTATATACAGTTTATCTTTTTCCAGTTGCATTAGACACCTCCTTTTATTTTCCGATATTCCACAGCTTTTCAAACTCCTCTTCAGCATTGAAATTTTTTAGTTCTTCATCACTTAAATTTACAAGGTTTTCTCTCAATTCTGTTTCAGTGTGCATTGCCTTAGTAGTTTGATCTGTCATTATTTTAGATAATTCAAGTACGTCTTGTAATGTTAAAGTAACATATACGTCAGTTCCGTCTTTATTTTTAAATTTCCAGCCCTCAAAATTCGCTTTCTTGGTTGCTAACATCATTGTTACAATGTTATTCAAATTATTTTTATCCAGTTCCCGATTTCTTTGAACATAGTCATCTTTGAAAACAAATGCTTTCTCTGAATGTTCTGTTTTCAGCTTAGATAATTCAGATTTTATATTTTCTATTTTGAAATCTCTATTAAATACAATTTTCCCGTTTTTTATTGTTTCGCATTGTTTCAATTTAACTATTTTCCCGTCAACAAAATAGTTATCAGGAGCAACTTCAACTTCCTGATATTCTATCTCTTCAACCACATCCCCAGACATCGTTGGAGCTATCATTGAAGCGTCTTTACAAGCGCTAAAAACAAGATGTGTATCTTTGTTGTACATCACTTTTAAAGTATCATCTTTAAAGTTCTTCAGTTCCTCGTACCAATCTTTGTTTTCTTTATCAAAAATTCCATAATATTTAAAACCGTCTGATAACGTAATCAATTCTACTCTATCTACTATAAATTTCATTATTTCATCTCCTTTTTTTTATCCAAAAGGAACAGTATACCAATTCTGTCCTCCTGACCCGCCACGTTTTATCTGAAAAGCACGCATCTGAACCTGGTCGACAATATGGTCATTGTTACCATTTACAAGTCCCGTGACGACATACCCTACACGTTCCATCGCCTGATTTGCGTGCGCCACAATTGGGGCTATGTATCCCACAAGCCTTATATCTCTTACCGTATCATTATCACTTCTGTAGTATAAATCATTCGCCTTTGTCCATAATTGAGAAACGCTATTTCTTATATTATTTCTATCATTATTCATAGCAGTTAGCTGTCCTTCAATATTGTTTATTTTATTGTCGCGAATAGTCATATCGTGATTATCCATTATTTCGCACCAGTTTCCTCCATTCCTATTCGGAACTTTGAAATAAG
>CALIJH010000129.1 GCA_938017765.1 uncultured Leptotrichia sp. | reverse complement strand
ATTTTTAGTATATTTTTTAATTTCGAGTATTTTTTTCTTTTTTTTATTATTTTTCTCTTTATTTTAAGTGTTGTTTTTGGTATACTTAGAGTATAGGTAAAATATAATCTTATTTAAAGGTGGGTTTATGGAAGAAAATTTGAAAGAGGAAAGCAAGAAAGAAGAAAATAAAAAAATCGATATAGGTATTATGACTGTATTTAAAATAATGAAAAATATAAAAAAACTTTATTTTAAAGCTCAAAGTTTAAGTAACTCCCAAATGGATTGGAATTATATGGGAAGTGGAACCGTAACTATGACGTTGGATTATAATAAGCTATATTTTTTAGATGAAATATTACTGGACAATAATACAAGATATATCGATAAAAAAATGTGGTATTTTCATGACTCTCATATTGAATTTTATCATTTCAGAAATGAGAAATATGAGAAAATTTTTGAATTCAGTGTAAAAAATAATAAGTTTATATTGAAAGAAAAATACGAATGCCAGCCTGATGTTTATTACGGTGCTTTAAGTATTTTTGAAGACAAGATATTTTTTACGATGAACATCAGAGGGATGAGAAAAGATGAATTGTTAGAGTATATATACTTACCTGATGAAATCTAATAAAAATCTGAAGTAAAAAAAATAGATTTATTAAAATAAGAAAGAATAAGAAAGAAATAGAAAAGATTTATAAATATTGCAATTTATAATACCTGAATATATTAGAAATAGAATATATAAACGGTCAAAATGAAAATAGATTTATAAACAAATATGGTAGAAAATATATTTATTAAAATAAAAAAGAATAAGAAAGAAGCTGAGAAGGTTTATAAATATCATAATTTGTAATATTTAAATTTAGCAAAAGACAGAATACATAAATGATCAAAACAAAAAAGAATTATAAATATTACGGTTTAGAACATCCGAATTTAATAAAAGATAAAATATGTAAATGGTCAAAATAGAACTATAACAAAATAGCAGAAAAAAATATATACTAAAATAAGAAAGAAATATAAAAGATTTATAAATATCAAGACTTGGAATATCTAAATTTATCAAAAAATAAGACATATAAATGATTAAAAAAATAGGACTATAAAAAAATATTGAAAATAAATTACAAAGGAATATTTATGGAGGGAAATAAGACGGATAAGAACAAGTTTATTTTACTTGATAGAGATGGTGTAATCAATGTTGAGAAATCTTATTTGTACAAAATAGAAGATTTTGAATATGAAAAAGGAGTAGTAAGTTCTTTAAAAAAATTATCTGAAATGGGCTATAAATTTGCTATTATTACAAATCAGGCAGGGATAGCTAAAGGATATTATTCTGAAGATGATTTTTTAAAATTGGAAAAATACATCGAAAATGATTTGTATGAAAACGGTATAAAAATAGAAAAGACATATTTTTGTCCTCATCATCCTGAAGGGACAGGGAAATATGCAGTCAGATGCGAATGCAGAAAACCCGGAACAGAAAATTTTTTGAGAGCTGTTCGAGAATTTAATATTGATACAAAAAACTCCTATATGCTGGGTGATAGGGTAACGGACTTGATACCTGCGGAAAAATTAGGGATAAAAACGGTTCTTGTAAGAACAGGATATGGAAGAGAAAACGAGAGAGAATTGGAAAAATTTGGACTGAAGTCTATAGTTGTAGACAATATTTCCGAATTTGCAGATTATATTGAAAATTGTGTTGAAAAATCTTCTGTCAAGTGATATAATTTTATAATCTGACTATATATAAAAGTGGAGATAACCTGATGACTAAAAATGAAGTGTTTTGCAGCATTTTAGGTAGCAAAAATATAGATAATGGTTTTATAAATATAAATAAGGTTTCAATGAATTCAAAAGAAATTCAGGAAAATGACTTATTTGTAGCAATAAGGGGAGGAAATAACTATATTAATGAAGCATTGGAAAAAGGAGCATATGCAGTTTATGACGATATTAATGCAAAAATAGATGAGAGGTATACGGATAGAGCTTTTTACGTAAATGACAGTGTTTTATTTTTACAGGAATTTGCTAAAAAATGGCGTGAAGTATTAGATATAAAAGTGATAGGAATTACAGGGAGTAACGGCAAGACTACGGTAAAAGATATAACGTATCAGCTTCTTTCTGCAAAATATAAAGGAAAAAAGACAGAAGGGAACTATAATAATCATATAGGACTACCCTTCACTTTGTTACGTCTTGAAAAAGATGACGAATTTATAATTTTGGAAATGGGAATGAGCGGATTTGGAGAAATAGACCTCTTAGGAAAAATTTCCAATCCTAATATCAGTATAATTACAAACATAGGAGAATCACATTTAGAATTTTTGCACACGAAGAAAAACGTTTTTAAAGCAAAAACGGAGATAGTACCTTATACAAAAGAAGTCTTGATTATAAATGGAGATGATGATTATCTAAAAGATATAGAAAATAACAGGCTGAAAATAGTAAAAGCTCTAAAAGAGAGTGAAAGAAAATTTGGAGGAAATAACGACAAGACTGAAAAGGACAGTGAAGATAAACAGTATCAACAAGAGAATATGAATAAAGGTCAGGGAAGTAAAAGCGAACTTGAAAGAGGGGAAGGAAAGCAATTTCAGAAAGAAAATAAAAACTCTTATTTCTATTATGGAGATGTGAAATTTAATGAAAAAGGAACATATTTTTCTCTGAAATACAATGAAAAAGAAAATTTTGAAAATATGTCCAAAAATATGAATAATACGAATAGTATGGATAAAAATAATATAAATATAGACAATGCGGATATGGGTAACACGGACAATACAGATAATATTAACGAAAATAATAAAAATAATACAGATATAAATATAGATAATATGAATAAAAGCATAAATGAAAATGGCAAAATAGAAAGAAATTTTAATACAAATCTTTTAGGAGAACACAATATATTAAATCTGACAATGGGGATTGCCGTGGCAAAACAATTTGACATAGATGATAAAACCATTGAAGAAACTGTAAAAAACATAAATCTTACTAATATGAGATTTCAGATAATTGAAAAAGAAAATACAGTTTATATAAATGATGCTTATAATGCAAGTCCTGCTTCGATGAGAAAATCATTGGAGACATTTTCAAAAATTTATAATGACAGGATAAAAATAGTTGTTCTGGGAGATATGTTGGAATTAGGAGAAAAAGAGCTTGAGCTTCATTCAGAGCTTTCGGAGACAATAGAACAATGTAAACTTGATAAAATTTATCTGTTTGGTGAAAGAATGAAAAGCCTTTATAGCAAATTAAAGGGAAATTTTGAAAAAGAAAATGAAAAAGGAAATAAAAAAGAAAATTTTGAGAAAAAAGAAGTTTTTCATTTTTCAGATAAAAACCTTATAAAAGAAGAGCTGAAAAAAGTAACTGATAAAAAAGCTGTATTAATTAAAGGCTCCAGAGGAATGAAACTGGAAGAAATAATTGATTAAACTGAAAAGGAGTAACTCATGTTATACTTATTACAATATTTATTTATAGAAAACTGGGGAGTTTTAAGGATATTTAAGTCAATAACGATAAGGGCATCCATAGCTTTCGGAATAGCATTTCTATTTATGCTGGTGTTCGGAAAACCTTTTATTGCATGGTTGAAAAAGAAAAAATATGGAGATACTGCAAGGGAAGACGGTCCTCAAACTCATCAGACAAAATCGGGAACGCCTACAATGGGGGGCTTGCTTATAATTGGAGCCATATTGTTTGCTACATTGATTTCGGGAAATTTTATGAATAAATTTGTAATATTTTTATTTGTAATAACGATATTATTTACAAGTATTGGGTTTTATGATGATTATCTGAAATTAACGAGGCATAAAAGCGGTCTTTCGGGAAAGAAAAAAATATTGGGACAGCTAATAATAACAGGATTGACCTTCGGATTTATCTATAAATACGGAATATTGAATAAAACTCTGGACTATTCAATAATAAATCCGTTAATAAAAAATTCTTATGTATATATAGGTCCCGGACTTTTCTTTGTATTTATGATGTTTGTAATTATAGGGTCATCAAATGCGGTAAATCTGACCGACGGACTTGACGGACTTGTGAGCGGTCCTATAATTATAGTGAGTGTTACATTGTTTATAATCACTTATCTGACAGGCCATTATAAGTACGCGAAATATCTGAACTTATATCATATAAGAGATGCTGCCGAAATTACAGTATATCTCGCAGCGGTTGTTGGAGCATTGATAGGATTTTTATGGTTCAACTTTTATCCTGCTCAGGTATTTATGGGAGATACAGGTTCTCTGACTTTGGGAGGAATACTGGGAATAATAGTTATATTCCTGAAACAGGAGTTACTGCTTCCTATTGCGGGACTTATATTTATTTTGGAAGCATTGTCGGTAATGATACAGGTTTGGCATTTCAAGACGTTCAAGAAAAGAGTATTTAAAATGGCACCTATTCATCATCATTTTGAAATGCTGGGTATCCCTGAAACAAAAGTTACAATAAGATTTTGGATAGTAACAATGATAATGTGTCTGATTACATTTATAATGCTAAAATTGAGATAAATAGAAACACGTAATTACAGTATTCAAATTATATAATATTTATGATTTATGGATTTTTAACATTATAAGAAAATGTTGTAAGGATCAAATTACAGTATATTCAGGTAAATAATAATTTTATGAATAATAATTCTGAAAATTTAGAATGATTTGAAAAGAGGAAAGGCAAATGAAAAAAGCTTTGGTATTCGGAGCAGGGCTGAGCGGACTTGGAGCAAAGGAATTACTTGAAAAGAACAATTATAAAGTATATTTGATTGATGATAAGGTAGGAATACCTTCATCTGAAGGAATAGAAATTTTGAACAGAGAAAAAATAGAATTTATAGTAAAAAGCCCCGGAATTTCATGGAAAGCCGAATTATTGAAAGTAGCACTGGGAAAAAAGATTAAAATAATTTCTGAAATTGATCTGGCTTATAAATATATGGATAAAAATATAAAAGTAATAGCCTTTACAGGGACAAATGGGAAAACAACTACGTGTACAAAGACTTATGAGCTTTTGAAATATGCCGGATATAACGTAAGGCTTGCAGGAAATGCCGGATATTCTTTCGCAAAAATTGTAGCTGATGAAGAGTCTTTAAATTATATAGTTCTGGAGCTGAGCAGCTATCAGTTGGAAAATGAACCGCAAATACATTCGCATATTGCAGGAATAATAAATCTGACACCTGACCATTTAACAAGATACAACTCCGTGGAGGACTACTACATTACAAAATTTAATATTTTTTCCAAGCAGACAGAAAGTGATTTTGCATTAATAAATTTAGATGACGAAAATTTTGAAAAATTATGTAATGATAAAAATTTGGATAAAAAAATAAAAGCTCAAAAAATATATTTAAGCAAAGAAAGAAAAGGAAATATATTCGTTGAGGACGGTAATATATATATTATGAAAAATTTTAATGACAGGGCGGAAGACTGTAAAGATGCAGATATTTCTAAAAATGGTCGGGCAGAACAGTTTATAGCCGTAAGACATTTGTCATTGAAAGGACAGCATAATCTTGAAAATATGTTATTTTTAATAGGAACTGCCAGAATACTTGGTATACCTGATGATAAGACAAAAGAATTTTTAAAGACTACAAAAGCATTGGAACATAGAATAGAAGATTTTTTTGTAAAAGGAAATACTACGTTTATAAATGACTCCAAAGGCACGAATGTGGAATCTACGTTAAAAGCTATAGACTCTTTTGATAATTCCATAATATTGATTTGCGGAGGAGATGACAAAAAAATTTGTAATGATGAATTAGTAAAAAAAATAAAAGAAAAGGTCAGCTTTGTTTATCTGATAGGGGATAATGCCCCTTTACTTATAAAAGATATGGAAAAAGCAGGATATAAAAATTACCGTAATCTTGAAACTTTGGAAAATATATTGAATTATTTTAAGGAAGATATGGATTTTTCTGAAAATCAGACGATTTTATTTTCTCCCGCGACGTCGAGTTTCTGCCAGTTCAAAAATTTTGAACATAGGGGAGAAGTATTTAAAGAACTGACAAAAAAAATTCTGGGATAATCCTGAGGGAAAATGGAAAAATATGCGGAAAGACCATAAAATTAGGAAATTATATATTCGGGAGAGAAAAAATTGAAAAACAGAAAAATTTTAGGAACAACTCTCATAATAATAATGCTTATATTAATGGGACTCAGTATTGCGATGATAGCAAGTGTGAGTTTTCCGAGAGGTTTGAAAGAGTATAACAATCATTATTATTTTTTGATAAGACAGATAATATGGCTTGTAGCAGGAAGTATTCTTTTTATTTTTACGGCGAATTTTGAATATACAAAATATAAAAGAATAAGAAAATTATTATATCTTATAGGGTTCTTAATGCTACTTGCAGTTCTGGGGATAGGAAAAAATGTCAACGGTGCGACAAGATGGATAGCTATAGGACAGTTCAGTATACAGCCTTCGGAGTTCGCAAAGTTGATTTTAATACTGCATTTGGCAGGTTTGATAGATCTGAAAAAAAGAAAAAGAGAAAATAAACTCAAAATGCTGTTTTCCATTTTGGCAGCAACAATGACATATTCTGTACTTATAATTATGGAAAAGGCATTCAGCAGTACAGCTCAAATAACGCTTATAGGGCTGACAATGATGTTTATTTCAGGTGTGAAAATGAGCGAGTTTTTAGTAACGTTATTGGGATTAGGTGTCTTGGGATTTGGTGCGATAACAGCGATGCCGTACAGGCTCAAAAGACTGCTGGGACATTTAAAAAACAGTGATGAAGTTTATCAGCTGCGACAGTCGTTAATAGCCATAGGAAGTGGCAAACTTATAGGGAAATTTTATGGAAACGGATTTCAGAAATATTTTTATCTGCCTGAAATACATACTGACTATGTATTTTCGGGATATGCCGAAGAAATGGGGTTTGTCGGTTCGATAATACTGATATTGCTTTATATGGTTCTGCTGGGAGTGATACTTATAACAATAGTAAAAATAAAGGATATGTATGCAAAATATATCCTTATAGGTATTCTTTCAATGTTTTCGCTCCAAATAATAGGAAATCTGGCAGTTGTAATGGGACTGGTACCGTCTACGGGTATTCCATTACCTATATTAAGCTATGGAGGAAGTACAACAATAGTAACAATGGCGGCTTTGGGGATAGTATATAATATTATAAGGGCTTTTTACAGACAGGAACTGGAAGCCGAAAGAGATTAAAAAACTATGTGGAAAAGACTGATGTTACTGCCATATAAAAAATGCCTTATCGGCTAAAAAGAAAAAGAAACGGAGAAATTTACTATGAAAAAAGTAATACTCACAACAGGAGGAACGGGGGGACACATATATCCCGCCTTGTCCATTGCAAAAAAAATGAGAGAACAGAATATTGAAACTCTGTTTATAGGTACTAAACATAGAATGGAGAAAGAGCTTGTACCTAAAGAAGGATTTAGATTTGAAGGTCTTGATGTTATCCCTCTTAAATCGGTAAAAGGAATAATAAAAGCTGTTTCTGCGACGTTCAAAGCTGTACAGATATTAAAAAAGGAAAAACCTGATCAGATTATAGCCTTCGGGAATTATATAACGATACCGGTACTTGTTGCTTCAAAACTACTGGGAATACCTTATTATCTACAGGAGCAGAACTGTACAATGGGGCTTGCCAACAAATATTTCTATAAAGGTGCCAAAAAGATATTCCTTGCGTTTGAAAACACACTGGACAGTATACCCGACAAATATAAGAAAAAATTTATCGTTACAGGAAATCCTTTGAGAGAAGAATTTTACAATAAAAATAAAAATGAAGAAAGAAAGAAACTGGATATTGATAAAGATAAAAAAGCTATATTAATAATGGGTGGAAGTCTCGGAGCCAAAAATATAAATGAGGCAATTTTGAAAACATGGAAAGAAATAATTAAAGATAAGAATTTAAAATTATTCTGGGCAACAGGAAAAGAAAATTATGAAGAAGCCGTGTTCAGAATGAAAGATTATGGAAATGCGGTTATAATGCCTTATTTTGAAAATGCTGCCGACTATATGGCAGCGGCGGACCTTGTAATATGCCGTGCGGGAGCGTCCACAATATCCGAGCTGATACAACTGGAAAAGCCGTCAGTCCTAATTCCTTATGATTTCGTAGGTCAAAAGGAAAATGCGGATGTTCTGGAATATGTAAACGGTGCAAAAACTTTTTCCAATGAAGAAGCCGAAAAAGGTATAAAAGAAGCTCTTGTACTTGTAAAACATGATGAAATGCTCAATTTTATGAAAAGTAATATAAAAAAACTGAAAAAAGAAAATGCTGCAAATTTGATAATAGAAACAATGAAAATAGACAATTATTCAAAATAAATGGAGGGAAAATAATGTTATCGGATATTAGGAACGTTTATTTCAGTGGAATAAACGGTATCGGTATGAGCGGACTTGCTAAAATACTTGTAAAGGAAGGATATAATGTGGCAGGTTCTGACCTTGAAAGAAAAAATATAACTCAGGAAATGGAAGATATGGGTATCAAAATATATATAGGTCAGACTGAAGAAAATGTAAAAGATAAAGGAATAGATTTATTCGTTTACTCAACTGCAATAAGAGAGACAAACCCTGAATACATGTACATAGTGAAAAACGGGATAAAAAAGATAAAAAGAGGACAGCTTCTGGCTCAACTCATGAACAGATTTGAAGGCATAGCCATTGCAGGAACTCACGGGAAAACAACGACAAGTTCGATGATGAGCGTCGCTTTTCTTGAAAAAGACCCTACAATAGTAGTAGGAGGTATAATCCCTGAAATACAGAGTAACAGTAAGATAGGAAATTCGGAATATTTTATAGCCGAAGCTGATGAAAGTGATAACTCCTTTCTGTATATAAAACCTAAATACTCTGTTGTAACAAATATGGAACCTGATCATCTTGAACATCATGGAACATATGAAAACATAAAAAAATCTTTTGAAAAATTTATTGACAGTACAGAAAAATTGGCAATTTTGTGTAAAGATTGTGAAGATATGTCTACATTGAACCTGAATAACAAAAATATCATATGGTATAGTGTAAAAAGGGAAGATGTCCATATTTTTGCAACTAACATTATTGTAAAGAATGGATGTACACATTATGAAGTCATAAAAAATGGTAAAAATCTTGGAGAATTTACATTATGTATACCGGGAGAACATAATGTTGCAAACTCCCTGCCCGTAATATATCTGGCTGATGAATTGGGCTGCAATATCGAAACTGTGAAGGAAAGACTTGCCAAATTTAAGGGAGCGAATAGAAGATATCAGGTAATATATGATAAAGATTTGAGAATAATAGACGATTATGCTCATCATCCTACAGAAATAAAAGTAACTATAGAAGCTGCCAAAGCTAATGAAAAGGGAGATGTAACCGTAATTTTCCAACCTCATAGATACAGCAGGACAAAATTTTTCTTTGATGATTTTATAAAATCTCTCAAAAAAGCCGATGAGCTGATTTTAATGCCTATATATTCCGCAGGAGAGGACAATACTTACGGAGTATCTTCGGAAGAACTGGCTGAAAAAATAGGAAATGGTGTAAAAGTGTATACGGAAGAAGAAATTCAGGATTTAGTGAAAAGTCATGAAAATAGCAATAGAAGTTATGTATTTATGGGTGCAGGGAGTGTATCAAAACTTGCACACCAGATAAAAAGTACATTGAAATAATATGTCTGAAATATATTTTGAAAAATATTTATGGAAAGTTTATGGAAAATGGATCGGGAAAAATAACAGATTAAAAATTAAAAAATATATAGGAAATTTGGGAGAACGGATATATGAAAATATATGAAGATATGGAAATGAAAGAATATTCCCATATGAAAATAGGCGGAATTGCAAAAGAACTGATTTTTGTGGAAGATAAGAAAGAACTGAAAGATATCATTGCTACAAGGGATAAAATATTTCTTCTGGGAAACGGTACAAATACTCTGATTAGCGACGGAAAATTGGACATCAGCTTTGTTTCTCTGAAAAATTTTAAAAATATAGAAATTGTGGAAAGACATGGAGATTATGATTTAGTCAGAGCAGAAGCGGGACTTGATTTTGATGAGCTTATAGAATTTATGGAAAAAAATGATTATACAGGACTGGAAAATATAGCAGGTGTTCCCGGCTCGGTAGGCGGACTTGTAAATATGAACGGAGGTGCTTACGGAACAGAGATTTTTGACTGTATAGAAGAAGTGGAAGTCTGTAAGAATGACGGAGAAATAAAAAGCCTGAAAAAATCGGAGCTGGATTTCAAATACAGAAATACGGAAATAAAAAAGAATAAATGGATTGTAGTTTCCGTATTATTTAAATTTGAAAAAGGATTTGACAGGGAATGTGTTATTGACAAGAGAACCCAGAGAAAAAATAAACATCCGTTGGAATACCCGAATTTAGGAAGTACATTTAAAAATCCTGAAGGAACTTTTGCCGCACAGCTCATATCCGATGCAGGATTGAAAGAATATAGAGTAGGGAATGCAATGGTTTCAAGTAAACATCCAAATTTCATAATTAATTTAGGAAACGCAAAATTTAATGATGTCATTTCCATAATTGAACATGTAAAAAAAGTTATCTACGAAAAATTTAACACTAAGTTGGAAACAGAAATAATAA
>CALIJH010000128.1 GCA_938017765.1 uncultured Leptotrichia sp. | reverse complement strand
CTGTAAATTTTCCAAATGTAGAATTTTTTCCATTATTACTATAAACGGTTTATAAACTATCATAGTAATTAAATTAAAGATAGAATGTAACAGTATTGATACCCAGAAAGGATTGGGTTTCATTCTCACATTTCCATATACTATTCCTGAAATTATGGTATAAGGCAATTTAAGAAGTTCTAAATGTATAATCCCGAATAATATTGCCTGTATCAGATTTCCATATTTTGTTTTATTTATAAGAATTTTCAGGAGAAAAACTCTGAATATAAGTTCTTCTGCCACAGGATAAAATACTACATATTCCAATATTTTCTGAAAATCATAATTAATTACAAATTGGCTTATTTCAAATCTTTTATTATAAAGTAAGCCCAATCCTATAAGCAACATAAGTATAAAAGTTATAACAGCTGCTCCGAAACTTGCATTATGTACACATAAAAGTAATATTTCCCTTATTTTATTTTTATTCATTGTTTTTTCCATATAGTCATTTCCTCCTGTTATTTTCCCGCTATTTTTTTATTCCTTTATATTTATCTTTTTTAAACTTTATAAATATCCTATATAAATACTGGAGTTCTTTACTGAAAAAATTTTTACTAAAATTTCAAATTTTCTTTTCTATATTTACTTGGTAAAATTCCATAATATTTTTTAAATGCTTCGGAAAATTTACTTGAATTTTCATATCCTGTTTCTATTGCAACTTCGGATATATTTTTATCAGTTTTTATTAATAATAATTTGGAATATTCCATTTTTTTCTTTTTCAAATATTTAGCAATATTGATTTTCTCAACTGTTTTAAAAGAGCTTTCCAAATCATACCTTGAAACTTTCATAATTTTACATAACTCCGTTACTGTGGGCAGCTCCGCAATAGAATATTGCCTCAATATCTTTTTTATGCCCATTACCATTTTTGAACTCTCAAAATATATATTTTCTGAAAGTTTTTCCTGTTTCTGTATAATGACAAACATCAGTTTCTCAATTTCGGATTTAATTTTCAAATACTGATTTATATTTATAATTGATGTAATTTTTTTTATTTCCCTAATCAAAATTTCTACTTCCAGATCATTTTCCCAATAATAAAATTTTTGATTATTAAATATTTTCAAAATCTTTTCTTTCCATTTCTGTATCTCATTTTTATCTGCAATTTCAGAAAGATTTTTTATTATTTTATCTATGCGAATATCTATAATTATTATTTCAGGGCTTTTTCCTTTTATTTTATATTTTCTTTCTCCGTCTTCATTAAAAATTAGAATATTATTTTTTTCAATATGGATTATTTCTTCTTTCCTTGTATTAGAATTTATATCGGAGTATAGGAAAAATATCTTTTTCCCACTCAAAGAACCTATTATTTTTATAGTTTCTGAAGAATTTGTAGTGTCTTCGATTTCCTGATCAAAACTGCCGTTTATTTTCAGAATTTTTACTTTACATTCTTTATTTATCTGATATACACTCAACTTTCCTTTGAAACAATTTTTTGATGTTTTTTTATTTTCATAATTAGCAATTAAATACTGTTCTCCAAAAATTTCCGAGACTTTCTGATATTTAAAGTATTTCCCTATTTCATTTTTTTCAGTTTTTTTCTCTTTATTTGCATTGATATCCATACCTAATCTCCTTGAACTTATAATTATATATCGAACCTTATATGCCAAAGTTTCCCATAAACACTCATCAAATTATTTTCAAATTTTAAAATTTTTATTTCTATCACTTATTTCTCCATACGGGAGTTGTTGTCAATGGTATTCTATCTCCACTTTTAGCGCCTTTTACAATCATTACATCACTGTTGCCCTTATCCATATCATATAATTTCCCGTTTGCAGGAATAATTGTCAGATATCCGAATTTTCCACCTACTGCGGATACAAAAGAACCGTCAAAAAATTCATTTACCAAAAGAGTTCCTGTTGTTCCTTGACTCGAAAAAGCTATATATTTACCGTCGGGAGAAAATATCGGTAATCCCTCTCCTCCTGAACTTAAACCTTCCACAGTCTTACTCGTAGTAATCTGTTTCAGATTATTTCCGTCTATATCCGACATCCATATATGCCTGTCCACTGTAAATACAATTTTTGTTCCTTGAGGATTAACTGAAACATTTGACGCTCCCTCTTTTAATTGAAGTATCTTGGTCGCTGTTTTATATCCGCTTTGAGGACTGCATTTATATAGGTAACTTCCTATTCTGAAATAAAGCGTATTATCGGCTGTCCATACAGGTTTGCCATATTCTAAAAAGTTTACTTTTTCATCTTCCCATTGACTTACAATTTTTCCTGTTCGTGTGTCTATAATTGTTATGGGCAAGTCTGAAAAATGCTGTGATGAAATTGCAATATAATTTTCATCAGGAGAAATATAAGCATCAAGATTAGATATACTTTCCCATTCAATAATACCGTCAAATATATTCCCTCCCGAATTGACTTTGTCATAATCTTTAAAGCCTTTTTTTATTTCCCTCAGTAAATAACGTCTTTCATCAAAATTCAAACCTCCGTCAACATCCATTGTGAGCAGAATTTTTTTATTGTCCCACGAAATATCAAAAGCGTCGTATCTTGAAGAAGCACTTCCCATTCGTGAAATTTTTTCTGCAAATTTTTTTGTATCAAAGTCAAAATATCCCATTTCTCCTGCAAATTCTGTATAAATAATCCCTGACGGTCCTCCTCCTGCACCTGAACCAAATGAAAATATTATAATTAGTCCCAATATGAACGCTTCTATAATTAATATCTTTTTTTTCATTTATCTTTTCTCCCGTTTATGTTTTTTTCATTATAACTTTTTATATCATATAAACATTAAAGAAAAATGAGTCGCTAAAAATTAATTCTAAATCCTGTTGTAAATACATTGTTACCTGCTTTATGTTTCTCCATTTTTGCGTCATAGTTTATAT
>CALIJH010000127.1 GCA_938017765.1 uncultured Leptotrichia sp. | reverse complement strand
TTATATTATTTAATAAAATAATAAGCAGACAAACTTTCAGATATGCCTGCTTATAGTTTAGAAATAGAATTTTTATTAAGGTTCTATAATTAAATTACTGTTAGATAATATTTCTACAACTTCGCCCATTGTAGTTGACACTCCTACTTCAATATTTTCACCTAATTCGTAATAATCAACACAAATTCCGCAGGATAGGACTTTTACACCTTTTTTTTCAAGCTCCTGCAAATCAGCTAAACAACCTGAACCTTTAGAAGTTAGTTTAACTCCTTCACCATAAAAAATAATGTGGGTAGGAAGATTTTCCCTCTGAGCAAGAGTATGAATGAAGGCATTCATAAGATTATCAATTAATACCTGTTCTCCTATCCCCATTCCTGTTCCTTTAATTACAACATCATAAGCCTGTGCCATATTATTTCCTCCTAATTTTAAAATTTAGAGTTTCTTTATCTTCTTATTTTAAGTATACAACTAAATCCTATTTTGTCAACAACGATTTATCATCAGAATTTCAAATATTATATAAGTTTTTTTTATGGCACAAATCATATGATTATACATCAGTTTGTTTACAATTCATTTTTTTATTTATGTGTAATTTTATTTTTTATCAGACTTATATTCCTTTCCGTAATATGCTTTCAAATAAATTTCTTTCAATTCCAAAATCAACGGATATCTCGGATTTGCAGGAGTACACTGGTCATCAAAAGCATCAAGTGCCATTCCGTCTACAGCATCCAGAAAATCTTTTTCGGATATACCATATTCTTTTATGCTCATAGGAATTCCTATTTTTTCTTTTAGATTATCAATATGCTTAATCAGTTTTTCTGTCTTTTCCTCTTTTGTTTTTCCTCCTAATTCAAGAAAATCAGCCATAGCAGCATATCTCTGCAACGCATCAGGGTATCTGTACTGAGGAAATAATCCCATTTTCGTAGGTGCTTCTACGGAATTATATTTTATAACTTCATTTAAAAGCATTGCATTAGCTACTCCATGCGGCACATGAAATTTTCCTCCCAATTTGTGTGCCAACGAATGACATATCCCCAAAAAAGCATTGGCAAAGGCCATACCTGCAAGACACGAAGCATTGGCCATTTTTTCTTTTGCCTTTATTGCAGCTGCCCCTTCTTCTACCGATTCAGGTAAGTATTTGAATACAAGTCTTGCAGCTTCCAAAGAATAAGGTTTTGTATATTCAGTTGCAAGTACGGAAACATAAGATTCTATAGCATGGGTGAGGACATCTATCCCCGAAGCCACTGTAAGTCCTTTAGGCATTGAAAGCATAAGTTCAGGATCGTTTATCGCCACATGAGGAGTCAGCTCGTAATCTGCAAGAGGATATTTTATTCCTGTAGTATCATCAGTAATTACCGAAAACGGCGTAACTTCCGAACCTGTTCCCGCAGAAGTTGCAACTGCGATAAATTTAGCTTTTATACCCATTTTAGGAAAAGAGAATATTCTTTTTCTTATATCCATAAATCTCATAGCCAAATCTCTAAACCTTATTTCAGGATATTCATACAATACCCACATAATTTTGGCTGCATCCATAGCAGACCCTCCTCCTAATGCTATTATAACATCAGGATTATATTCCAGCATTGCTTTTGCTCCTGCTTGTGTCGAACTTAATGTAGGGTCTTCCTTTACTTCCGAAAATATTCTGTAGTCTATCCCTATTTCATCAAGAGTTTTTGTAATATGTGCTGTATATCCCAATTCTGCAAGGGTTTTATCGGTTACTATAAATGCTTTCTTGTGTTCTCCTTTCAGTTCTTCCAGTGCGGTAGGCAGTGAACCGTATTTAAAATAAATTTTCTGAGGTACCTTGAACCATAGCATATTTTCCCTTCTTTCAGCTATTGTCTTTATATTTAGCAGATGTTTCACTCCTACATTTTCAGATACGGAATTTCCTCCCCATGAACCGCATCCCAATGTCAATGACGGCTCCAATTTAAAGTTAAATACATCTCCTATGGCTCCTAAAGACGCAGGCATATTAATCAATGTTCTTCCTGTTTTCATACTAATTCCAAATTTATCGATTTTTTCTTTTTCAGCTAAATTAATATATAAAAGTGAAGTATGTCCAAGACCTCCTAATTCCACAAGTTTTTTAGCTTTATCAAGGGCATCGTCAAAATCGTCCGCTTTATACATCGCCAATACAGGAGATAGTTTTTCATGAGCAAAAGGTTCTTCTATACCTGTAGACTTTACTTCTCCTATAAGCACCCTTGAATCTTCGGGAATTTTTATCCCTGCAAGTTCTGCTATTTTACAGGCACTCTGTCCTACTATATCGGCATTAAGATTTCCGTCTATAAACATTATCTTTCTTACTTTTTCTATTTCGTCTTTTTTAAGAATATATGCCCCTCTTAATTCAAACTCTTTTCTAACTTTATCATAAATGGAAGCATCTATAATAACTGACTGTTCTGACGCACAAATCACTCCGTTATCAAAAGTTTTTGAAAGAAGAGTATAATTCACGGTCATCTTTATATCGGCAGATTTATCTATTATTACAGGAGTATTTCCCGCTCCGACTCCTATTGCGGGTCTACCCGAAGAATAAGCGGCTCTGACCATTCCCGGTCCTCCTGTTGCCAATATAAGATCAGAATTTGCCATTAATTCTCTTGATAGTTCTACATTAGGTTCATCTATCCACCCTATCACATTTTCAGGTGCTCCGTATTTTATAGCTTCTTTCAATGCTATTCTTGCAGTTTCTATTGTACTTTGTTTAGCTCTCGGATGAGGGGAAAGTATTATCGCATTTCTCGTTTTTAATGCCAAAAGTATTTTAAAAGCGGCTGTCGATGTAGGATTTGTTGTAGGTATAACACCCGCTATTATTCCTATGGGAGTGGCTATTTTCTTAATTCCGTAAGATCTGTCCTCTTCCAGCACTCCACAGGTTTTCTCATCTTTATATTTATTATAAATATATTCTGAAGCAAAATGATTTTTTATAACTTTGTCTTCCAATATTCCCATTCCCGTTTCTTCTACAGCCAAGTTAGCAAGTTCTATTCTCTTATCATTTATTTTTTGTGCTACTTTTCTGAAAATTTTATCCACTTTTTCCTGATCGAATGTAGCAAATTCTTCCTGTGATTTTCTTACTTTCTTCATTAATTCTTCCAGACTCTTTAAATCTTTCACCATACTTTTTCCTCCTGTTGTTATTTTCCTAAAAATTATCCTGTAAAAAATTCCTTGAAAATTTTCTACAAAAAATATATCACAAAAATTATATTGTGATTTTTTTAACAAAATAATTTTTTTAAAAAATGGAAATTTTTCCATTTCTTTATCTCTTTTATATTACTTTTAAATAATACTATTTTTTATAAATTCTGTCAAGAGAAATTTTTCATTTGTTTGAAATAAAAAATGAAAAATAGCATTTATAATTTTTTGAATATATATTTTTAAAAATTTTACAATGTTATTTTTCATTTTATTTTTTATCTTATTTTTCTTTTGATTTTTATTAATAATATTTCTACTGATTTACAATTTGTTTTCCGTATTCTTTGCAGTTTTCTATTTTTTCGGTATCATCAGGGGCAAGGTTTACCATACACCCTTTTCCTACGACTGATATTCCCGCTTTGGACAGTTCATCGGCCCATAAGCTCAGCCACTCTCCTCCACCCCAGTCATAAGAACCGAAAATACCAATTTTTCTGCCTTTGAGTTTATCTTTTACACTTTCTATAAATTCAGTTATTTCAGGAGCGACTTCTTCAGAGCCTGAAGCAGGAGAACCGAACGCGATAAATTCAGCATTTACAGAGCTTTCGTCAGCGGCATCTACCGAAATCATCTCGGCTTCGACACCTGCTTCTTTGGCTCCCTGCTCAATATAAATGGACATCTGTTCTGTATTTCCGCTTGTACTGAAATAAATAATATTTAATTTAGCCATTATTCCTCCTAAAGTTATTTTGTCAATCTGTAAGTATCTCTTGCTATTACAAGCTCTTCATTAGTTTCCACTTTATAAACTTTTACTTTGGAATCAGGTTTTGACAGCTCAACTGTTCCTGAAATTCTTTCCTTATTTTTTTCAGAATCGAATTTCAGTCCCAAATATCCCAATCCGTTACATATAGTTTCTCTCGGGGAGGCTCCATTTTCTCCTATTCCTCCTGTAAATGCTATGGCATCTACACCGTCCATTGCAGCTGCATAAGCACCTATGTATAATTTTACTCTGTAACAGAACATATCATAGGCAAGTTTAGCTCTTTCATTTCCTGCTTTCATTGCTTCTTCCAAATCTCTGAAATCGGAGCTTTCTCCGAATACTCCTAAAATTCCTGATTTTTTATTCATTCTTGTGTCTATTTCTTTTAAGGACAGTCCTCTTTTTTCCATTACATAAATAGCTGCCGCAGGGTCGGCATCCCCTGTTCTTGTTCCCATCATAACTCCTGCGAGAGGTGTCATTCCCATTGAAGTGTCTACTACTTTTCCGTTTTTTACGGCAGATATGCTTGCTCCGTTTCCTAAATGACAAACTATTATTTTACTGTCTTCTTTTCCTAAAAGTTCTCTTACCGCTCCACTTACATATTTATGAGATGTCCCATGAAATCCGTATTTTCTCACTTTCAACTCAGTATAATCTTCATAAGGGAAAGCATACATATAAGCTTCAGGAAGCATTGACTGATGAAAAGCCGTATCAAATACTACTACATTCTTTTTATCAGGAAGTAACTGTTTCATAACTTTTATTCCCATTACATTTGCAGGATTGTGTAAAGGAGCAAGAGCAGAAATTTCTTCAAGATTTTTTATAACTTCATCATCCACGACTACGGAATCATCGTAATATTCTCCTCCATGAACGACTCTATGTCCTATCGAATCTATTTCATCTACACTTGATATTACTCCATTTTCTTTATCCTGAAGAGTTTTCAGCACCAAATCTATCGCGATTGAATGATTTTCCATAGGAGCTTCCTGCTTGTCAATCTTTGTTCCTTTTACTAAATTTTTATAAGTGAAAATAGGATTGGCAATACCTATTCTTTCACAAATTCCTTTAGCCAGTGTCTTTTCATTCGTCATGTCGATTAATTCAAACTTTAGGGATGAACTCCCGCTGTTAATTACTAATACTTTCATTTTTTCCTCCTCTATAATTGTATTAAATTGTGTTAATTTTTGTTCTATAAAACTTATTTCTGTTCTGATTCTACCGCAGTTATCGCCACTACTTCGACAATATCATCTACACTGCACCCTCTTGATAAATCATGTACGGGACTTGCCAGACCTTGAATTAACGGTCCCAAAGCCTTAGCTCCTGCCAGTCTTTGGGTGAGCTTATATCCTATATTTCCTGAATTTAAATCAGGAAATATCAGTACATTTGCATGCCCTGCAATTTTTGAATCGGGAGCTTTGGACTTTGCAACTTCAGGAACAATAGCCGCATCCAACTGGAGTTCTCCGTCAAACTCAAAGTCGACATTTCTTTCTTTTAAAATTTCTATCGCTTCTCTTACTTTAGTAACCGATTCTCCATCGGCACTTCCTTTTGTGGAAAACGACAGGAATGCTACTTTCGGCTCTTTAATCCCCGCCGTAAATCTTGCTTTTTCAGCACTCGAAACAGCAATATCTGCCAGCTGTAACGCAGTAGGATTAGGTATAACTCCTCCGTCGGCATAGATAAATACTCCGTTCTCTCCGTATTCAGGAGTCTTAGTAATCATAACAAAAGAGCTTGACACAGTTTTCAATCCCGGCTTAGGCCCTATTACAAGGATTGCCGCTCTTAATACATGAGCTGTAGGAGAGCAGGAACCTGCAACCATTCCGTCGACTCTTCCCTGGCTTACAAGCATTGCGCCAAAAAATCTCGGGTCAGACAGCAATGTTGCTTTAGCTGTTTCAAAAGTCATCCCTTTTTTTTCTCTTCTTTTTCTCAAGAGTTCAGCCATATCGTCTATAGTAGCACAATTTTGCGGGTCATATACAATTGCATCGTCCAACGAAATGCCTAATTTTGCAGCTTTTTCCTTTATTTCCTGTTCATTTCCTACAAGGGCAATTTTAGCAATCCCCTCAGACAGGACTTTTGCAGCAGCTCTGAGAACTCTCTCATCTTCAGTTTCAGGTAAAATCACAGTTTTACCCAGCTTTTTTGCTTTTTCCTTTAAACTTGTAATTAAATCTGTCAATTAAATTCACTCCATTTCTATATATCTTTGCTTTATATCACTTTTGATTTATATCACTATTTTATCCTATTAATTACACTATCAACTATGTTATAATTACGCTTTATTCAATTATATAATCTGAAATTATTTTTTATTTTATTCAAACATAGCTTCCACAAATTCTTTTATATCAAATTTTTTCAAGTCATCTATTCCTTCTCCTACACCTATAAATTTAATAGGTTTTTTCAGCTCTTCGGAAATAGGAAAAATTATTCCGCCTTTTGCTGTTCCGTCAAATTTTGTGAGTATAATCCCCGACAAATCCACTATCTCATTAAATACTTTTGCCTGCTCCAGACCATTCTGACCTGTCGTACTGTCTATGACAAGCAATGTTTCAAATTTTTCAACACCTGACTGCTGTCTTATGATTTTATTTATTTTTTCCAGTTCATTCATCAAGTCTCTTTTATTATGAAGTCTGCCCGCAGTATCTATTATCGCTACATCAAAATCCCTGTTTTTAGCTGTACTCACTGTATCGAAAATAACTGCTGACGGGTCGCTTCCGTGAGCCTGTTTTACAACTTCTGCTCCCGTCCTTTTCCCCCATTCTTCTATTTGCTCAATAGCAGCAGCCCTAAAAGTATCTCCTGCACCTATTATTACTTTTTTACCTTCTTTTATGAGCTTATTTGCTATTTTCCCTATTGATGTAGTCTTACCTACCCCGTTTACACCTACGACAAGGATAATATTCAGCTGCCCCTCTTTCAAATCCAGTTCTATATTATCCTGTAAGGTATTATTTGCAATAAATTTTTCCTTTAATATCTCTTTCAGCTCATCATAAACCTGCTCAGATGATTTCAATTTATTTTTAGCCACTCTTTTTTCAAGCTCTTCGACTAACTGCATTGTCATATTCATTCCTATATCCGACTGAATAAGGACTTCTTCCAGTTCCTCATACAATTCGTCATTGATAGTCTTACCTAAAAGCATTTCTTTCAGTTTACCGAAAAATCCTTTTTTCGGTGCTGCCAATCTGTCTTTTAATGTCATTATTTTCCCCTTTCTTTCTTATCCCTTTCAGCCTGCGATTTTTCAAGATAATCAGGTTTCAGGCTGAAAACATCCGTATTTTTGAGTTTTCCGTTTAAAAACATTTCTGCAAATGTCAGAGAATTTATCTTCATATTTCTGTCTTCTAAAAATCTTATTTTTATATCTTTAAAATTTTCTATCCCGAAATTTTCTTTTTTAATATTTTCCAGTTTCCGAATAATCTTATCCTTGTAATTAAATGCTCCGTCCCCTACAAAGTAGACTATTTTCTCCCCTCTACCCTGAATTTCGTTATTCCAATCTTCATTAGAAAATCTGTCTTTTACTGTATTTTCTATTATATCCTCAATTATACTATCAAGTTTGTCAACTTTATAATCTTCTATTTTTTCCAAATTATCCGATTTATCAGCTTTATAATCTTCCGTTCTATTTATATTATAAAGTTGAGAACTGTCTAAATTTTTCCCCTTATATACTAATTCATAAACTGAATAATAAATTTTTTCTTTTCCCGAATCAATCATCGAATATATTTTTATATTTCTTCTTATATTTCGCATATCCGAATTTATTATATTAAAACTCTCCGTTTCATTATCAATACTGTATCTGATACTATTGTAACCGCAAATATTCCCGATAGTATAATATGCCTGATAAGCCAGTGCATCGAGTTCATTTACTTCATAAATATTTATATTTTTCCCGTAAAACAACCCTTTCACAACGGAAATCGCTATTCTTACTCCCGTAAATGAGCCGGGTCCTATCGAAACGAGGACAGTGTCTATATCTTCCAGTTTTTTCCCTGTCCATTCCAGCAGTCTGTCTATCTGGTCAAGTATCCCGACAGAATGGGTCTTTGCCACTTCTATTCGTATTTCTCCCAGCATTTTTCTACCGTCATGAAGTGAAACGGAAGCGATTTTAGTCGTTGTAGTTATCGAAAATATTAACATATTCTTTTTCTCCGCTTTTCAGTTTATATATTGAGACTTTTCTTGAATTTTCATCATTATGCTCTATTTCAATATATAGTGTATAATCAGGCATTTCGTCTATAATGTTATTTGCCCATTCGACAATTATGACTGCATTTTCCTCGCCTGTATAATCTTCAAATCCTATTTCATATATCTCTTCGGGATTTATTATCCTGTATGCATCAAAATGATATACTTTCACATTTCCCGAATTATATTCAATAACATAAGTGAACGTAGGACTTTTTATATTTTCATCTATTCCGTAATATTTACATATTTTTTTTGTAAAAGTAGTCTTTCCTGTCCCCAAATCCCCTATAAGTCCAAGACATCCGCCATTTTTCAGATACTCAGCTACTTTTGTTGACAGTCTGTCCAGTTCTTCAAATGTCAATATTTCTAATTTCATAATTTTATTTACAGACTCCTGATTTATTGTAATTGATTGCTTTAATTGAAACAAAATTGAAATAAAAATCAATACTCTTAATATTATTCATATTTCAATTAATTTTTATCCGAATATACATCGATTATTTTATTTATAATATCCGTTGTGGAAAAACTGTCTACAAAACTGAGAATTTTTATTTCTCCGCCATTTTTCTCAACTATTTCTGTTTCTGGAAGCTCTTCTTTTTTATAGTCTCCACCTTTCACATGAATATCAGGCTTTAGTGTATCAAGTAATTTTTCAGGAGTTTTCTCATTGAAAATAACTGTATAATCGACAAATTTCAGTCCTAAAAGCATTTCAGCCCTGTTTTTTTGATTATTTATAGGTCTTTTATCCCCTTTATTGGTCTTTACCGAAGTATCACTGTTTACTCCTACGATTAATACATCTCCCAGTTTTTTCGCTTCTTAGATATGTCAGATGACCTATATGCAAAATGTCAAATACTCCGTTTGTAAAAACAGTTTTTTTTCCTGATTTTTTTAATTCCTGAATTTTTTCTTTCATTTCTTCCTGTGATAACAGATTTTTCTTAAATTCACTTTTTGTATTCGGCATTTTTGTCTCCGTTTTTTCTATTTTTTAAATTTTTTATCTTAATATAAATTATAACACATTTTTTTGATTATGGTATATTTTTTTTCTTTTATTTAAAATCTTTCTTTCAAATATTTTTTTCTTTCTCTATTTTCTTTTTTCCATATTAAAAATCCCCTTTAAAGCATTTGTAATTTTTTTTATGTTTCTCACATTTTTTTATGTTATTTTTGCTTTATAAGAGGATTTTTATTTTTTATTCGACTTTCATTCTAATAACTCTTGCTGCATTCAGTATCGCTATCAGTGCAACTCCGACATCGGCGAATATTGCTTCCCACATTGTAGCAAATCCTACCACTCCCAATAACAGAGTTATCAGTTTAATTCCCAATGCAAAGGCTATATTCTGCCATACTATCTTTCTCGTCATTTTTGCAATTTTTATTGCAGTTACTATTTTTTGAGGTTCGTCGTTCATTATGACTACATCTGCCGCTTCTATTGCAGCATCGGAACCTACTCCCCCCATAGCGACACCGATATCGGCTCTTGCAAGTACAGGGGCATCATTTATTCCATCTCCTACGAACATTATTTTCCCGTTATCTTTTTTTTCCTTAAAAATTTCTTCCAGTTTTTCCACTTTATCATTAGGTAAAAGTTCGGTATAAACTTTATCTATATTGAGTCTTTCAGCTATACTTTCACCTATCGCCTTAGTGTCTCCTGTAAGCATTACAGTTTGTTTTACTCCATTATTTTTCATTTCTTTCACTGCTTTTGCAGAATCTTCCTTGATCTCATCGGATATAATTATATTTCCTGCATAATTACCGTCTATGGCAATGTATACTACTGTTCCCGTCTGATTTTTCTGCTCTATATTTATATTTTCGAGTTTCATAAGTTTCATATTTCCTGCAATTATGTGTTTTCCATTCACATCAGCTTTTATACCGTACCCCGATATTTCTTCATAATTTTTTATTAGAGATTTATCCAACTGTAAACTGATTTTTTCATATTGTCTTACGATAGATTCAGCAATAGGATGTGTAGAAAAACTTTCTGCATATGCTGCATACTTCAGAAGCTCTTCTTTTTCCATATTATTTTCAGTATTTATTTGAGTAACTTCAAATATTCCTTTTGTAAGGGTACCTGTCTTGTCCATTACTACTATTTCGACATTATTCAGAGCTTCGAGATAATTTCCTCCTTTGATTAGTATACCTTGTCTGGAAGCTCCTCCAATTCCGCCAAAAAATCCTAAAGGTATAGATATCACCAAAGCACAAGGGCAAGATAATACTAAAAATACCAGTGCTTTGTAAAACCATTCATTAAAAGTCGCATTTTTCAGCACGATCGGCGGTACTATTGCCATAATAGTTGCAATTCCTACTACTGCGGGGGTATAATATCTCGCAAATTTAGTAATAAAGTTTTCGGTTTTGGATTTTTTGCTGCCCGCATTTTGTACCATATCCAGTATTTTTGAAACGGTAGATTCTGAAAACAGTTTCGTTACTCTCACTGTTATCAGTCCTGTTTTATTTACATATCCGCTTAGTATTTCGTCTCCGGTATTTTTTTCGGAAGGCATGGATTCACCTGTCAATGCCGACGTATCGAAAGTGGAACTTCCTTCAGTTATTATCCCGTCCAAAGGCACTTTTTCTCCCGGTTTTACTACTATTAAATCATTTATACGGATTTCTTCGGGAGATACTTTTTCTATAACTTCTCTTTTTTTCAAATTAGCATAATCGGGTCTTATATTCATTAAAGAAACTATGGATTTTCTGGATTTATCCACTGCCATTCCCTGAAACAGTTCACCTAACTGATAGAAAAACATAACGGCTACAGCTTCGTGATACTCTCCAATAGCAAAAGCTCCCACTGTTGCTGCCGCCATTAAGAAATTTTCATCAAATATCTGTCCTTTTTTTATATTCTTAAATGCTCTCCATAGTACTTCCCCACCTATTATAAGATAGCTTATTAAAAATAAAAGTATCTTTATAGTCAGTAAAATAGAAGTATCCAAGTTGAAATTTTTAATAATCAAACTCGAACAGGAAGCCAAAATATAGACTATTACGCCTGTTCCAAGCATTATCAATAATTTTTTCGTATCATCGGAATGGCTATGTTCATGAGAGCTATTATGGCTATGCGAGTGATGATGATTATGAGAATGACTATTATTATGAGAATTATTAAAATTAGGCTTTTCAGTCGAAAATATCCTTACTCCTTCTTCTATAGAGTTTGCAATTTTCTGTATAGCACCTACTAAAACATTTTTATTTGTCTCTTCCGTTTCAAGAAGTATCTTTTCTCCCATAAAATCAATATGTGCTTCTTTTACATAGTTTATTTCGTTGATTTTTCTCTCAATCTTAGCCGCACAGTTTGCACAGTGCAATCCTTTTATATTTAAAATTATCTGATTTTTTCGATCCATTTTTCTATCCTTTCAAAACCGACTATTTGACTATCTTTATTTCACCGCTTCTTTGACTATTTTCATTTTAACTGTTTTATTTTGAATACTTTATCTGTATTTTTGTTATTGTTACTTTTTTTCCATTATATGGTTCAGACCTTGCTCAACTATTTTTTTTACATGCTCATCTTCCAGCGAATAATAAACTACTTTTCCACTTTTTCTGTACTTTACCAGTCTTCCCTGTTTTAAAACTCTCAACTGATGAGATATGGCTGACTGTGTCATTTCAAACAGTGAAGCTATATCGCATACGCACATTTCGGATTGAAAAAGTGCACTTAATATTTTTATCCTTGTGCTGTCTCCCAATAATTTGAAAAAATCTCCAAGGTCGTATAAGATTTCTTCTTCAGGAAGTTTTGTTTTTATTTCTTCTACTATTTCCTTATGTATTACTGTGTTTTCACATATCGGTAATTTTTTTTCCATTTTTTCTCCTTACTATTTTTTTGATTATATATTCTCAATTATTCTTGATTATATATTTTCGATTACATTACATATGAACGGTTATTCATATATTTGATTATATTACTTTTTTATTTCCTTGTCAATAGTCTTTCGGATAGTTTTATTATATAAATAATAAAAGGAATATTTTCCAAGTATCATTTTACGTTATACTTTAATTTTCGTCAAGTATAAATATTTTTTTGCAGGCAAATAAATTCATAAAAATAGAAGTTGTTTCAAAAATAAAAAAATATAAATAAAATACATAAAAAACATATTTATTCTTTTCCTGTTTCATATTGTGAAATCATGAATAACTCATAAGCATATTTTTTATGTTATTTTTTTAGTTTTTCTTTTGAAACAACTCCCTATTTCATTTTATTAATAACTTTTTTAATTCAACTGTTTTTTATCAAATATTTACAGCACTTTTATTCCTTTTTCTTTTAATCTATAGGCATATTTTTGAGCAGTCCTGTAATCAGTTATAATTACAAGCTGGTTTCCGCTCTTTATTACTGTTTCTCCGTCAGGAATATATTCTTTTCCGTTGGCACGAACTCCCATAATCAGAAGTTTTTTCGGCAAATTCAAATCTTTTATTTTTTTATTTTCCAGTTCAGAATCGGCTCCTACATGAATTAAGAGAGTTACAATCCTGTTTTCTCCTTTTAAGTCCTCATCATTTTTTTCTTCCGTCTGATTTTCAGGAAACATATTCTGGAACAACACTTCATAAATCGGCTCCATTTTCAGCAGTTCACTTAAAACATAAGTCAATGTGGCTGTTATAACGAGTAAAAACAGATAGGAAAAATTCCCTGTCATCTCAAGTATAAGTATAATCCCTGTTATTGGAGCTTTTACCACTGAAGTAAAATAAGCTGCCATTCCCAATAACATAAAATGAACTGTAAATTCATAAGGAAATGAAAAATAATTTACAAGTATTACTCCGTAAACTTTTCCTATTAATGCCCCTATTACAAGCATAGGCAAAAATATTCCTCCGGGAAATCCCGTTCCGTAACATAACATAGTATATAAAAATTTTAGAATTAAGATAACAACCAATATTTTCAAGGGAACATCAGCCTGAAACATTCTTTCTATCAGATTATGTCCGCCTCCTGTTATATCCTTGAAAAATAATGCCGTAAAATAAGCCATTACCATAAATATTGAGATTTTTATATATTTATCGAGTTTTATTCCTCTATATTTCCTCTGAAAATATAATAAAAAGAAACTGAATGCTTTTCCCAATACTGTAGCAATTATGCAAAAAACAACCGTCGCTGTCATAGCAGCTATTGCCGACGGATATTCAGGCAAAATAAAATCATGCCGGAAAACCGTTCCTGTCCCCAACATCAACCTTGTAACATAATTTGAAGCTCCGCTGGCGACAAGTACACAGACTAAAAGTAAAGGTGAAAAAAATTTGTGCAGCTCTTCCAAAGCAAATATCGCACCTGCAAGAGGAGCATTGAACGCTGCTGCCAATCCCGCACTTGCTCCACATGTAACAAGATATTTTTCTTCCACATTCGTCCTTTTGGTCAGTTTATTTATTCCGTCTCCTATTAATGCTCCCAAGTGAATGGAAGGTCCTTCTCTTCCCATGGACATTCCTGCCCCTATGGCAAAAATTCCTCCCCAGAATTTACACATCAATTCGGGAAACCATTTAAATTCAGTTTTTTTCTGTAACAGCCCATTTACCTGAGGGATACCGCTTCCTCCAATCAGCGGATACTTTGAAAGCATCATTTGAACTGTTATTCCTGCTACAATAAAAATGAGTAGTCCCGCTATTATCTTCCCTGCTGACAACTCTTTTATAAAGTCTTCTCTCAAATAAGCGACTTTATCCAGCAGTAGTCTATAAGAAGCTACAACGGCTCCCGATATAATCCCCGTCAGAAAGCAGAAAAATATCAGAACCGTACTTTTTCTCCTTGATTTCAACGATTTAATACTATATAACTCTCTCAATATACTGTTTGACATTTCTTTTCCTCTTTTATATGAATATACAAATATACAGTTATATGGATATATAAACTTTATATGAATTATGTGAAATTTAATATTCCGTCAAGTTACCTTTGGCTATCGTACCTTTTACTTTATAGTTTTCATCAAAATAAGTCATATCAGCAGTGTAACCCTCTTTTATATATCCATATCTGTCATCTACGGATATTGCCTTCGCAGGATATGAAGTCGCCATTCTGAGTGCTTCCTCCTGAGAAACATATACATGCTCAACAAGATTTTTTATTCCGTCTATCATAACGAGGGCAGATCCTCCCAATGTTCCTGTAGGAGAAAAACATTTTCCGTCTTTATAAAAGACTTTGTTACCTTCAAACATAAATTCTGTCATATTGTCAGTACCCGCAGGACTTACAGCGTCAGTTACAAGGTACAGTCTGTCTTTCAATATTTTCTTGGCAATTTCGACAGAAGCAAAATCCATATGAAATCCGTCAACTATTATTCCGCAGTTTGTAGTATCATTATTGAATAGAAATCCTATAACTCCGGGTTCTCTTGACCCTAGCTGACTCATAGCATTGTACAGATGTGTCGCACAGTTGAAATAATCTTTCTTTTCCACACATTCCTTATAAGTAGCATTTGTATGCCCTATCGCTATATTAATACCCGCTTTTTTCAATGTTTCAAGATGTTTTATTTCAGCTTTTTCAGGAGCTATAGTTATTATTCTTGTTACTTCAGGTCCACTGTCGGCTATTTTCTGTATCATTTCATCTGACAGAACTCTTATATATTCAGGTCTATGTATCCCCTTTTTTTCAACACTTATATAAGGTCCCTCTATGTGAAGCCCTAAAACACCTATTTCTTCTCTGTTTTTTAGTCCTTTCATAAGATTTAAAGCTTTTTCTATTTTTTCATCAGGAGATGTTATCAGTGTAGGCAAAAATGAAGTACATCCATATTTTTTATTAGTTTCATTCATTATTTCCAAAGTTTTTTCTGATATATCATCATTGAAAAGCACCCCTCCGCAGCCGTTTAACTGCAAATCCAGAAATCCAGGAGAGAGCGTCATCCCTTTTATGTCAAGTACCTCCTGATTTTCAGTATCTTCTTTTGTCAAATCAGCTTCTTTTATCACTTTTTTTATTTTTTTATTTTCTACAACAACAGTATTTTCTTTTATAAATTTTTCTCCGTCAAAAATTTTTGCATTTTTTATAATCATAATATTTTCCTTTCTTAGATTTCCTTTCGTTATATACATTTATTTAAGTACACTTATATTGAAAATCTATTTTTTGAAATTAAATATTTCTTCCCTGTATTTTTCCAAATCCAAATTATGAGCTTCTATTTCTTTAAAATATCTGTAAGTCTTTACTTTCAGGTCAGAAGCCGCCGTTTCATCGATAACGAGGATAGCTCTTCTGTGTAACTGCAATGCCGAAACTGTCCACAGATGATTTACTCCTCCCTCAATTCCGTGATATACTGCCCTCGCTTTTCTATATCCGTCAGCAAGTATCATTATTTCCTGAGAGTCCATTAATGTCCCTACCCCTACTGTCAATGCCAATTTAGGGACTTTGTCCACGTCATTGTCAAAAAATCTCGAATTAGCCAGAATTGTATCATAGGTCAGCTCCTTATCTCTCGTTCTCGAAGCAAGGGAAGAACCCGGTTCATTAAAGGCTATATGTCCGTCTTCGCCTATTCCTCCTAAAAACAGCCTTATTCCTCCTACACTTTTTATCTTATCCTCATATCTCTGACATTCTTTTTCCAAATCTTTTGCAAGTCCGTCCAATATATTTATATTTTCAGGCTTTATATCAATATATTTAAATAAATTTTCGTGCATAAAATAATGATAGCTTTGCTTATGTTCAGGAGATAATCCTACATATTCGTCCATATTGAATGTGATGACGTTTTCAAAAGAAATTACGCGATTATTGTACAGATTTATAAGCTCCTTATACGTTTCAATAGGTGTAGAACCTGTGGGCAGCCCCAAAACAAAAGGTCTGTCAGGCGTAGGATTAAATTTCAATATTTTCCTTGCGATATTATAGGCACTCCATTTCCCCATTTCTTCTCTGTTTTTTAAAATTATTACTCTCATATTTCCTCCTGTATTCTAATATCTGAAAACTACTCAGGAGCTGTCCTTTAGACAGCCCCTTTTTTTAAATAACATTTTATAATTTTTTCATCTCTGTTGCAACAAATTCAACTAAAGGTCCTATAATTACCTGAACATCTTTTTTGGACGGCTTTATTATCCCCGCCGAAACTTTTTTTATCTTTTTATCATCTACTACGGTAGCATCTTTTACTTCTATTCTCAATCTTGTTGCACAATTGTCTATAGATACTATATTTTCCGCTCCGCCTAAGGCTTCGTATATGATTGCCGCCACTTCTGCATGATTACTGTTTGAAGATTTTATTTTTAGCTCTTCTTCGTTGTTTTCATCTTCTTCCCTTCCCGGCGTCGCCAAATTAAATTTACTTATCAATATTTTAAATAAGAAATAATATAAAACTCCAAATGCTATTCCCTGAACTAAAAGCATATAAGGATGATTTGCCATAGGCATTCCCGAAGTAAAAGTAAAGTCGATAAATCCTGCACTAAAACCAAATCCCGCTGTCCAGTGCATCAATGCCGATATAAACATGCTCACTCCTGTCAAAGCTGCATGAACAAAATATAATAAAGGTGCTACAAACATAAATGAAAACTCAAGAGGCTCTGTTACTCCTGTAACAAATGATGTAACTCCCGCCGCTATCATTAACGATGCTATCTGTTCCTTTTTCTCGGGCTTTGCTGCCTGATACATTGCAAATGCCGCTGCCGGCAATCCAAACATCATAATAGGGAAGAATCCTGCCTGATACATTCCTGTTATACCTTTTTCTCCTGTTCCTCCAAGGAAGTTTCCTATATCATTAATCCCTGCAATATCAAGCCAGAAAACTGCATTTAAAGCATGGTGTAATCCCAAAGGTATGAGCAGTCTGTTAAAGAAACCGAAAACTCCGGCACCTAAAGGTCCTAATTTAAGGAATGTCTCTCCGAATGTTACCAATGCTCCAAATACTATCGGCCAGATAAAGAACAGCACAGGGGACAGTATAAGCATAGTCGCTGCTGTCAGTATAGGAACCAGTCTTTTACCGCTGAAAAACGCCAAAGCCATTGGTAATTGTGTCTTATGAAATCTGTTAAATATTTCAGAAGCTATTATTCCCGATAATATTCCTATAAAAGGATTGCTTATTTTACTGAATGCTAAAGGTACTTTATCAGGTTCGATTTTCGTTAAAACTGCAACAGAATCTTTTGATAACAAAGTAGTTATTACAAGAAACCCGACTAAACCTGCCAATGCAGCCGAACCGTCCTTCTCTCTGGACATTCCCACTGCTATTCCTACTGCAAATAATATAGGCATATTATCAAGTATTGACCCTCCCGATTTAATTAAGAATGCTGCAACAGGACTGTTTGCACCCCAGCCCGTAGGGTCAAGTCTGTAACCTATCCCAAGCAGTATTGCAGCTGCCGGTAAAACTGCGACAGGTAACATTAGCGATTTACCAATTTTCTGCAAATATTTCATCATTTTAAACCAACTCTCTTTCCTCTTTTTTGTTCATACTCCTTTTATAAAAGAACATAAACTTTCTATAATTATATTATATATCGATTTTATATTATGTCAATATTTAAAATTATTTTTTTCAATATATTTTTTTAACTTATTAATATTTTTCTTGTCAAAAACCCTGATTTTGAGAATTTATAATAAAATTACTTTTTTAACTATAATTATTTTCAAAACTATTTTTCATTTCAAAAAATATTTTTGAAATACGAAACTCTATTTATATAAATTATGAAGTTATTTTAAGAAAGAAAAAGCAACGGTTATTTTTTATTTTGAATTTTCTGTAATATCGTTTTAATAGCTTCTCCGATGTCATTTATATTTGAAAGCTCCTCGTCTTTTATCCATTTGGAAACATCTGCATTAACATATCCCAAACTTTCCAACGCCAGTTTTATATCTTCTTTCATTAATAATATTTTTGTATTCGATGTATCCGAAATTATTACTTTTCCTCTTGAAATTTCTCCGTTTTCATTATAAGTTTCTATTATATTCAGCTTTTTAACCTTATCTTTTAAATCCAGTATTATTTTCTGTGCTTTTTTATCCCCTAATCCGGGTACTTTTGTAAATAATTTTGAATTGCTCTCAACAACTATATCTATAACATCTTTTACATTGTAAGTGGACAAAATTGCCAGTGCCAGCTTAGGCCCTACTCCGCTCGTACTTATAAGGGCTTTGAAAAGTTCCCTTTCATTTTCGGTTTTAAATCCGTAAAAAGAAATGTCATCTTCTTTCACGTGAGTATGCGTATAGAGTTTTTCATCCTGACCCACTTCTCCAAGTGTTTCAAAGGTTTTCAATGATATAAATATTTTATAGGCAAGTCCGTTTATATCAAGAGCGACATAATCAATTTTTTTTACAGTCAGCTCTCCAAATATGTATTCAAACATTCATTATCTCCTTACTATAATTTTACAAGCTCCACATAGTCTATATTTTCATTCAGAAACATTGTGCCTATCTGCTTAAATTTTTCCTGTTCATCAGTTACATAATATTTCACTTCGCAGTCTTTTCCTCCGTCATTTCTCAGCAAATTTTTCTCCGTCAGAACCTTTTTTAAATCCTCTGCCGTTTCTTTTGCGGGATCCACAACTTCGATTTCAGGATAAAGACTTCTGATTGTATTTTTCAAAAGGGGATAATGAGTACAACCTAAAATAAGGGAATCTATCTTCCCCTTAAATTCATCCAAATACATCTTAGTTATGAGATTTACGATTTCCCCTTCTATTATCCCTTCTTCGATAATGGACACAAATAACGGACATGGTTTGGAATAGACTTCTATTTTCCTGTTTCTTTTTTTTAACTCGATTTCATATTTTTTAGAATTTATTGTGGCTTTTGTCCCGATTACCCCTATTTTATTACTTTTTGTAGTATAAAGAGCTGCCCTTACTCCTGCGTCGATCACCCCTATAATAGGTATCCCAAATGTACTGTTCAGCTCCTCAAGAGCAAGGGAAGTGGCAGTATTGCATGCCACAACAATAGCATCTACATTTTTTCCAAGCAGAAATTCGGTTATCTGCTTTGAATATCTGACAATCAGTTCCTTTGTTTTTTCCCCGTAAGGAATTCTTGCAATATCTCCCAGATAATGTATCTTCTCATTGGGCAAGACTTTCCTGATTTCTTTTAAAACGGTAAGCCCTCCCACTCCTGAATCAAAAATCCCTATGGACATCTTTTCTCCTTTTTTATGATTATTTCATTATTAATGCTCCTGTATATTCATTCTTACCGTCAGTAGCAACAAATGTACCTACTACCTGACCTAAATCATTTCTGGAAACATTTTCCTTTAATGCGACTTTATAAGTCAATTTAGGTTTTTCAGAATTTCTCTCTCCTTTTATTACAACGTCTTCGGAAGGATATAGCGTATATTTGTCTTTTCCTATCTTTGCATAAGCAACTGCGGTATTTTTATCTATTATTTTTATAGATTTCTGGGTGTTGGTGTTATTTGATACATTACCTGATACTCTGCTCACAGGAACATTACTGTTATTGGAGAAATAATCGTTTATTTCTTTTTCTCCTATAGCGTCCCTATTTTTCGCCTTTGTAGAACCGAGAATAACAACTATCATTCTATCATTATTTCTTCTGGCAGTCAGAATTATATTTGACCCGGCAGCATTGTGATAACCCGTTTTTAGCCCGTCTACTCCCTGTACTTTACCTAAAAGATGATTTGTCGCTGTCAGTTTTATATTCCCATAGTCAATATAATCTGTAGATTCTTTGGCTATATTCATATATTCTTTATAAGTAATCGCCATCATTGCCATTTTGTAAAGATCTCTCGCATTTCCTTGGTCCATACATGAGCCTGTATAACTTGGCGGAAGCCCATGAGGCGAGCAAAATCTTAATGAATCCCAGCCAAACTGTCTGGCTTTCTGGTTCATCGTATTTACAAATTCATAAACATTTCCGTTAGATACATATTCTGCAAGAGCATATGCCGCATTATTTGATGACCTTATAGCAGTCGCTTTCAACAAATCTCTTACAGTATACTGGGCTCCTGCCACCAGTTTTATTCCATAAGGAACTGATGCCGCAGTTTCTGAAACTGTAACCATATCATTAAGGGAAATCTCCCTGCTGTGTACTTTATCAAGGGTAAGCATTATAGTCATGACCTTTGTTACTGAAGCCAGCGGTCTTACTGCATAACTATTATCTTCTTTAAAAATATTTCCTTTCGTATCTCCTACTAAAATGGCCTTATAATCATAATAATTTTCTCCTGCTGAAAAAGCAAATGAAGAAATTATAAAAACTGTCAATATAATAAACATTTTCCTTAAATTTACTTTTCTTAAATTTTTCATTTTATCTTTTTTCCACCTTCTATAATTTTTTTATTTTTTAATTTTCTTATTATA
>CALIJH010000126.1 GCA_938017765.1 uncultured Leptotrichia sp. | reverse complement strand
GAAGTAAATCCGAGATTTGCATGGTATATAAACTATGACGCAAAAATGGAGAAACGTAAAGCAGGTAACAATGTATTTACGACAGGATTTAGAGTTAATTTTTAGCAGCATATAATAAAAAATAACATTTATAAGCTTTTTAAAATTTTAAAAAAGAAATAAATGTTATTTTTTTATATTATTTACAAAGTTTTATCTTCAGAATATTATTTTATTATCTATCACAGATTTCTAATAATTTATAAAAAATTAATTTGAAATAGTGCATGTATTTTCTATTCCTGAAGGTCCTGTATAAGTAGTGCTTTTTCCGCTAGTAAAGAATTCAATACCTTCGTTATTTGCATATCTTGTTCCACTTGCCGATTTAGCTCTTTTCAGACTGTGTGTATTTCCTGCTGCATCTGTAATTTTTGCACTGCCTGTTGTAGGATATGAAACTTTTATAGTTTCATTTTCGCAGTTATAAGTAGTTGTTGCAACTGCTTTTCTTGTTCTTCTTGATTTTGCAGGTTTTGCAGTTGAAATGTAGCTTACTCCTAATAACAATACAAGTGCTGATAATGCTGTTACAATACTTTTTGTTTTTTTCATAAAATTTATCCCTCTTTCTATAAAGTAATTTATTGCAAACCATTTATACTCTTAAAAAGTTTGTTTTCGATTTGAGAATGCTTAATCTTGGGTTTGCCAAAAAAGTTTTTTATTTCAAGCTATAATCTGAACAGCAAATCTTTATAGGTAGGCAATTTCCATATAGAACTGTCAACGACTTTTTCCAAATTATCGCAAGGAATTCGTAAAGTTTCAAGTCCTGTAACTAATTCTGATTTTGCCAAATCGGTTTTTTTACCTAAATCTTTTTCTTTTTTTACTTTATCAATTCTTTTTTCAAGATATTTAATTTCTTTTCCTAAATCTGTAATGCTCGAAAGGACGTTTTTCAGCAGTTCTTCCTGTTCTTTAGTATAAGTTTTTCCAAATATGGATGTTTTTTCAATATTGTCAGCCAGCAAATTTGCGTATTTCAGTCCGGCAGGCAGAATGTCCTTTCTTGCAATATCTATAAGTGTCTTGGCTTCTATTATCAAATGTGTAACATATCTTTCGGCATAAGCGTTGTATCGGGCAACAGATTCATTTTTTGAGAGCATTCCCACTTCTTCTGTCATCTCAAGAATTTCAGGGTCAAGATGTTTTCTTAAAGCAAGATTTGAAGAAAGCTCATTTGTAAGACCTCTTTTTTTCGCTTCTTTTTCCCATTCTTCACTATATCCGTTTCCGTTAAATATAATTCTGCCATGCTTTTTGTAAGCATTTGTTATAATTTCCGTGATAGTTTTGTCCAAGTCTTTTTTTGAAGAATTTTCAAGTTTGTCTGCATATTCTTTTAAAACTTTTCCGACAGCGGCATTAATTGCAGCCGCAGTAGTGGCAGGGGTAGAACTTGAACCCGGCATTCTGAATTCAAATTTATTTCCTGTAAAGGCAAAAGGCGAAGTTCTGTTTCTGTCGTCCGAATCAGTCTTAAGAGTAGGTAAGACGTCTACTCCCAAATTCAGTTTGGCTATCGGAGTTTCGGGAAGTTTTTTCTTTAAAGCGATATTTTCAAGGATTGCAGTCAGTTCATCTCCCAAAAATATGGAAATAATGGCAGGAGGAGCCTCATGCCCTCCAAGTCTGTGGTCATTTGTAGCAGTAGCCGTGGTAACTCTTAGCAGTGAATAATATCTGTCTACAGCTTCAATTACAGCTGATAAAAAAATCAGAAACCTTTTATTTGTTTTAGGGTCTTTGCCGGGACTGAACAGGTTTTTACCGTCATCCGTACTTAATGACCAGTTATTATGTTTTCCCGAGCCGTTTACTCCTGCAAAAGGTTTTTCATGAAGTAAAGCTACAAGACCGTGTCTTAAGGCAGTTTTTTCAATAGTTTCCATTATTATCTGATTTTGGTCCGAAGCTAAATTTGCTACAGAAAACAAAGGTGCTATTTCAAACTGGTTAGGTGCGACTTCGTTGTGTCTTGTCTTTGCAGGAACTCCCAATTTCCATAGTTCCACATCTACATCACTCATAAAATTGATAACTTTTTCTTTGATTTTCCCGTAATAGTGGTCGCTTAATTCCTGACCTTTAGGAGCAGGTGCTCCAAAGAGGGTTCTTCCTGTAAGAAGTAAATCATCTCTTGCTTCAAACAGTTCTTTATTTACAAGGAAATATTCCTGTTCAACTCCCAGTGTGTTAAACACGTGTTTTGAAGAAGTATTTCCTAAAACTCTCAAAATTCTTAGAGCCTGTTTATTAATATATTTCATCGTTCTGAGAAGAGGGACTTTTTTATCGAGGGCTTCTCCATTAAACGATATAAATGCGGTAGGTATGTATAATGTAACACCGTTTTTATTTTCCCTTATGAACGGATAGGAGCTTGTATCCCATACGGTATAGCCTCTTGCTTCAAAAGTACTTCTTAGACCTCCGTTAGGAAAAGACGAAGCGTCGGATTCTCCTTTGATTAGGCTGTTTCCCGAAAATTTGTAAATTATTTCCTTATCTCCTGTAGGCTCTAAAAAAGATTCATGCTTTTCAGCAGTCAAATCTGTCAGAGGCTGAAACCAATGACAATAATGGGTTGCTCCCCTTTTAGTAGCCCAGTCTTTTATAGCATTTGCTATAACTTCGGCAGATTCTTTGGATAATTCCGTTTCTCCCAGTTGAGAAGTTTTGAATTCTTTAAAGACTTCTTTAGGTACCCTTTTTTTGAGATTACTTTCAGTGAAAGCATTTTCTCCAAAAACTTTCATAGCATTTTCCATATATAAGTTCCTCTCATATCAAAGATTTATTTTTTATATGATATATTAAAGTCTAAAATATGTCAAACATTATTTAAAAGAAAATTTCACATTAATATATATTTGATATATGTTAATGTTTCTGATATAATAAATATCATAATGGAGGTGAATAATGGGATTTCATGAAATAAAAATTCAGGATTTTAATTTAAATCCTTTTACAAATACAGGTAGGGATTGGTATCTGGTAACTGCGGGAGATGAAAACGGTATAAATACCATGACTCTTTCTTGGGGAATGCTGGGCTATCTTTGTGCAGGACCGGTTGTATCGGTTTATATAAGACCTACAAGATACACTAAGAAATTTGTAGATGAACAGGACTGTTTCTCTTTGAGCTTTTTTGAAGGTCATAGGCTGGAACTGAAAACTTTGGGAACTAAATCGGGAAGAGACGGAGACAAGATAAAAGAAGTAGGCTTTAATCCGATATTCCTTGACGGAGTACCGACATTTGAAGAAGCTAAAGTAGTCATAATAGCTCAAAAAATGTATATAGACGAAATCAAGCCTGAAAAATTCCTTGACAAAAATATAGCTGAAAGGCTGTTTACAAAAGAAGAAGCACATATAGTCTACACAGGAAGAGTGAAAAAGATATATGTGAGAGATTAGTTGAATTAATTTAATAACATAAATGAAAAAAACTGTTATTTAAAGTTTTTAAAATTAAAAATGTTTTTTAACAGTCAAAAATATCTTTGACCATGCACACTATATTAATTTTAAAATACTTTTATAGCAGTTTTTTTATATAGTTTTTTATTCAACTTTTATTACAATTTTTCCGTTGGCTTTATTTGATTCAAGAAAGAAATGGGCAGCTCCAATTTCTTCCAAAGGAAATACTTTTGAAATACGCGGTTTTATATTATATTTTTCTATAAAATCAAACATATTTCTGATTGTATCTTTATTGACTGTTGTGCTGTCAAAGGATGTCAAATAAGATTCTGACGGTATATCTACTAACGGCTCAAAAGAATCGACAATCCAGCCGCCAAGACATCCTGTCATACATACTGTTCCTCCCTGTTTTAGAGATTTAAGGGATGATTTTAGAGTGCTTGCTCCTATGAGTTCCAATACTTTGTCTATTCCCTGAGGAAAATATGATTTTAACTGATTTTCAAAATTATCATTTTCAATTATTACATAATCGACACCATTTTCTTTTAAAAATTCTATTTTCTGCTCATCGCGGGTAGTAGCCACTGTCTTCACATTGATACTTTTTGCCAGCTGCATTGCTGCTAAGGCGACAGAGCCTGTACCGCCTCTGATTAAAAGAGTTTCGTCGTTTTGTAATTTTAATGACTTAAACAGTGAGCCGTAAGCAGTATAATAAAGTTCAGGATAAGCAGCAAGAATTTCCCAGTTTTCTTCAGGCAACTGTAACGGATAGACCTGATTTTCGGGAACGAGGGTATATTCGGCATAACTTCCGTCAAACTCTCTTCCTAATCCTCCCATTAATGTAAAAACTTTATCTCCTTTTTTGAAATGGCTGTCAGAAGGGTCTTCAATAATTCCCGTACATTCTATTCCTATTACCCTTGGAAACTCGACTGACGGAGAAAGACCGTTTCTCGTAAAAATTTCGGCACGGTTTATCCCGAAAGCATTAATCTTAATTAATACGTGACCTGACTTAATTTTAGGAACAGGGATTTCAGAAATTTTCAATTCATTAGCAGAGCAAGGTTTTTCAATCACTATCGCTTTCATAGTTTTATTCATTTTAATCGTCCTTTCAGATATAAAAAATATTATATATTATAAAAATTATGTTGACAAAAATACTTCTATATAGTAATATTGTATATGAAAATTATAGCATATAAAAAATTATAAATCAAAGAATTTTTTATAATTTATAATTATAATATAGGTCTTGATAGGTCTTGTGATTAAATTTTATAATATAATTTTTAATATAATATGAATTTTATAATAAGTAAAATAACAAAAAATAAATCTCAATAAAGTCAATAAAAATGGTTTGTTTTGATAAATAATCCTATAAAAACAAAATAATAAATGAAGTATAACTAAAGTGATTTAATGGTCAAAAATAAAGGAAATAGCAAGGAGGGATAATAAAATGAAATATAACGGTGGTTTTTTAATGAGCAGAATTAAACAGATACATGGAAGAATATTGAATAATCTTATTTCCAACAGGGAAATAACGGCTTTTAATGCTGAACAGGGTAGGATACTTCATGTGTTGTGGGAAAATGACAACATCAGCATTAAGGAACTTTCAACTCGGACAGGGCTTGCAATAAATACTCTTACAACAATGCTTGAGAGAATGCAGGGAAAAAATCTCATAGAAAAAAGAACCGATGAAAAGGATAAACGGAAAACAATAATAATACTTACCGATTATGCTAAATCCTTAAAAAAAGAATATGATGTGATTTCAGAGGAAATAATTTCAGTTTTTTATAAAAATTTTTCACATAATGAAATAATGGAATTTGAAGAATATTTGAAAAGAATTCTGGATAATCTTGAAAACTATAATAAAGCCTGAATAAGCTGAATAAGTGAATAAATAAATAGAAAGGAGCAAAAAGATGATAGAATTTTTAAATGTTGAAAAAACTTATCCTAATGGCAATAAAGCTATTAAAAATATGAATTTATGTATAAATGACGGAGATTTTACCGTGTTTATAGGGCCAAGCGGAAGTGGAAAAACTACAGCTCTTAAAATGATAAACCGACTTGAAGATGCTACGTCAGGAGAAATAAGAATATCGGGAAAAAACATTATGGAATATAATATACACGAATTACGTTGGGATATGGGGTATGTATTGCAGCAAGTGGCATTGTTTCCTCATATGAATGTTGAAAAGAATATAGCCGTTGTACCTGAACTGAAAGGCTGGAACAAGGAACAGACAGATAAAAGGATAGACGAATTGCTGAATATGGTAGGATTAAATCCTGAAAAATATCGAAAAAGAATGCCTTCGGAACTGTCAGGAGGAGAAGCCCAAAGGATAGGAATTGCGAGAGCATTAGCCGCAAATCCCGAGTTTATACTTATGGATGAACCTTTTAGTGCGTTAGACCCTGTAACAAGGGCAGGATTGCAGGCAGATATAAAAAAATTGCAGGAAAAAATAAACAAAACTGTTATATTTGTAACTCACGATATAAAAGAGGCACTTTTACTTGGAAATAAAATCTGTATAATAAAAGACGGTGAAATAATACAATCGGGAACAAAAGAAGAACTGACGGAACACCCTAAGGATGATTTTGTAAGGGAATTTATAAATTCAGGAACTGATAATAACTTATATAATAAATTGATAAAAGATTTTATAAAATCAGTAAATTATAGGGAAATAGAAAAAAATTCCAAAATAAGTTATATTACAGAAAATATTACATTAAAAATTAACGATAATTTTGACAAGCTCTTTAAAATACTGGCAAAAAATGAATATGCAGTAATCATGGGCGAAAAAGAGGAAAAAATGATAATTAGAAGAGAAGATATATTTTCCTATTTAAGTACGGAGAGTGATAAAAATGAATAATATTCTTATAACTCTGATTGAGAGAAGGGAAGAGCTGATAAAAGCGATTATTGAACATATAAAAATCTCCTTTTTGGCTCTAATCATTGCCCTTCTGATAGCCATACCTCTGGGAATATATTTGAGTTATCATAAAAAAATAGCTGAAATAATAATCGGAATTACGGCTATATTACAAACAGTACCGTCTCTTGCATTACTGGGTCTGCTTATACCCTTTGTAGGGATAGGGGGAGTACCGGCAGTTATAGCTCTCGTAATTTATGCTCTTTTACCAATTCTAAGAAATACTTATACGGGAATTACTGAAGTAGATCCTGTATATATGCTGGCTTCAAGAGCAATGGGAATGAATAAGCTGCAGCAACTTATAAAAATACAGATACCTCTTGCAATGCCTGTCATTATGGCGGGTATAAGAACGGCAACTGTCCTTATAATAGGAACGGCTACGCTTGCTTCACTGATAGGTGCGGGAGGACTTGGAAGCCTTATACTTCTTGGGCTTGATAGAAATAACAACAGCCTGATATTGCTTGGAGCGATACCTGCCGCATTGCTTGCAGTTTTGTTTGATTTTATTTTAAAAAAATTTGAAAAAGCTGACTGGAAAAAAATATTAGTCTGTATTTTTGCTGTTATGGTACTATTTTTTGCGGGAAATATAGGAGCGGATAAAATGATGAAGAAAAATAAGCTCATTATAGCCGGGAAATTGGGAACGGAACCCGAAATATTGATAAATATGTATAAAATATTAATCGAAGAAAATATAGATAATGTTGATGTAGAGCTAAAATCAGGATTCGGGAAAACAAGTTTTGTATTCAATGCCCTTAAATCAGGAGAAATAGATATTTATCCCGAATTTACAGGAACAGCAGTATTTACATTTCTTAAGGAAAATCCTGTAAGTAATGATGCTGCCGAAGTATACAGTCAGGCAAAAAAAGGAATGGCTGAAAAATTTGATATGATTTATTTAAGTCCTATGAAATTTAATGACACATACGCACTGGCAGTACCTCAAAAATTTGCGGAAGAAAATAATTTAATGAAAATATCCGACCTCGAAAAAATAAAAGATAAAATAAAAGCAGGATTTACAAGGGAGTTTAATGACAGGGAAGATGGGTATAAGGGACTGAAAAAGTTATACGGATTTGAATTGCCCGATATTAAGGAATTTGAGCCTAAACTCAGATATGTGGCTGTCCAGAATGGAGATATAAACTTGATAGATGCTTATTCTACAGATAGCGAACTTGCAAAATATAATCTTGTAGTATTGGAAGATGATAAAAAATTATTTCCGCCTTATCAGGGAGCACCGCTATTGAGAAAAGATACATTAAAAAAATATCCTCAGCTGGAAACGATTTTAGGAAAATTACAGGATAAAATAACAGATGCTGAAATGAGAGAAATGAACTATGAAGTAGGAGTAGACGGAAAAAGAGCGGAAGACATTGCAAGAGAGTATCTGAAAAAGAACGGACTGATAAAATAGTTTATTATATTTAATGATTTTAGTAACAATTTCAAGATGAATGTAATCATAAACAAAGTATCTGTCAGTAGATTTACATATTGGGAAAATAAAAGGATTTTTATAATATTTTATATATTGTAAAAATCCTTTAAAAATGCTATAATCATTAAGAATTTTAAGAAGGTATCAGAGTAAGTAATTGTAAAGATTTTTATATCTAAGTCTGTATTTGATTTATAGAAGTTTTTACTATTATTTGCTCCCTTCTTAATATATAAAAAATAGGAGGAAACAGATGTTTGATGAAAGAACTTACGGGTTCAATTTAGGAACACAGCAGGTAAAACTGAGTACAGGTAAAATAGCAAGACAGGCAGGAGGTTCTGTCATAGTTCAGTGCGGAGGGACGGTATTACTTGTGACTGCTACAAGAAGTAAAGATGTAAAAGAAGGGCAGGATTTTTTCCCTTTGACAGTAGATTATATTGAAAAATTCTACGCTTCGGGTAAATTTCCCGGCGGATTTATAAAAAGGGAATCAAGACCGTCTACGGACGAAATTTTAATAGCAAGACTTATAGACAGACCGATAAGACCTTTATTTCCAGAGGGATTTTTAAATTCAGTGCATATTGTCGTTACAGTAGTTTCATATGATGAAGTAAATCAGCCTGAAAACCTTGCAACATTAGGAGTTTCGACAGCACTGGGACTGTCGGATATTCCTTTTGCGGGAACAGTTGCGGGAGTAACTGTGGGCTATATAAATGGTGAATATATTTTAAATCCTACTGCCGAACAACTTGAAGAAAGTGAGGTTCACTTATCTGTAGCGGGAACAAAGGACGCAGTAACAATGGTCGAAGCAGGAGCTAAGGAAGTTTCTGAAGAAATAATGCTCGAAGCGATAATGTTCGGTCATGAAAGAATTAAGGAAATATGTGCCGAACAGGATAAATTCCTATCTCAATTTGATGTTCAAAAGTATGAATTTGAGAAAAAAGAAGTAGATTCTGAAATAAGAGAATTTTTAGACAGCTTTGAAAAAAATGTGGAAGAAGCTGTTATGACTCCGGGAAAACTTGAAAAGTATGAAGCTATTGACAACCTTGAAATAGAATTGTTTGAAAAATATATCCTGAAATTGGAAAACGAAGGAAAAGATATAGATGAAAGTTTGGAAAAAGAGTTTAAAAAATATTATCGTGAAATTGAAAAGAGAGTAGTAAGAGATGCTATTTTATACAAAAAATACAGAGCTGACGGAAGAACTACAACGGAAATAAGACCTTTGGATGTAGAGATAGACACTCTTCCTGTACCTCACGGGTCTGCCCTTTTCACAAGGGGAGAAACACAGGCATTGGTAACTGTAACTCTGGGAAGTAAAGCCGATGAACAGATTGTAGACGGTATGGAAGACGAATCCAGAAAAAAATTCTTCCTGCACTATAATTTCCCGCCTTATTCAGTAGGAGAAGCAGGATTTTTAAGGGCACCGGGAAGAAGGGAATTAGGTCATGGAAATCTTGCTGAAAGAGCATTGAAATATGTGATGCCTGACCAGGAGACATTTCCTTATACAGTGAGACTTGTTTCGGAAATTACAGAATCCAACGGGTCGTCTTCACAGGCAAGTATATGTGGAGGCTCTTTGGCTCTAATGGCTGCCGGAGTACCTGTAAAATCTACGGTTGCAGGGATAGCAATGGGATTGATAAAAGAAGGGGATACATTTACCGTATTGACTGATATTCAGGGGCTTGAGGACCACCTCGGGGATATGGACTTTAAAGTGGCAGGAACAAAAAAAGGTATAACTGCAATACAAATGGACATCAAAATAGAGGGTATCACAAGAGAAATAATGGATATAGCTTTAAAACAGGCACTGGAAGGCAGACAGTTTATAATTAACAAAATGGAGGAAGTTATAAGTGAGCCAAGACCTGAAATAGCTGAAAATGCTCCGAAAATAGAGTTGATGAAAATAGACCCTTCAAAAATAGCAGGGCTTATAGGACCTGCCGGTAAAAATATAAAAGCGATAATTGAAGAAACGGGAGTTTCTATAGATATAGAAGACGACGGAAGTGTCTCAATATTCGGAAAAGACCCTGAAATGATGAAAAAAGCCATAGAATTAGTAAAAAGACAGACACAGTCAGTGGAATTAAATGCAATCTATGACGGAAAAGTAACAAAACTGATGAAATTCGGGGCTTTTGTAGAAGTTCTTCCCGGAAAAGAAGGATTGCTCCACATTTCAGAAATTAGCCATAAAAGAGTAGGAAAAGTAGAAGATGTACTGAAAGAAGGACAGGAAATAAAAGTAAAAGTAATAACAATGGAAGATGAAAGTAAATTTAACCTCAGTATGAAAGCATTAATTTCAAAAGAAGAAGGTGTTAAGGATGAATTTACCCAATAAACTTGCAACATTAAGAATGATACTCGTAATTCCTTTTGTAATAATATTAGGAATAGCTCTATCTACAAATAACAGTACACTGTCAATATTTATGAGAATTTTTGCGTGTATTATATTTGTAGGAGCTTCAATAACTGACTATTATGACGGTCAGATTGCCAGAAAATATAATCTTATAACAAATCTGGGCAAGCTGATAGACCCTTTGGCTGATAAACTTCTTGTTATATCGGCATTGACAACATTGACAAAATATAATCAAATAAGTTTATGGATAGTTCTTATAATAATATTTAGGGAGTTACTTATAACAGGACTGAGAGCCATAGTTGCCGCTGACGGTACTGTTATTGCTGCGGAAACTCTCGGAAAATGGAAAACGGCTACACAGATGATTGCTTTGACACTGATTGTCCTTTTTCCTATGAGCTATACTGTAAACAATATTTTGCTGACAATTCCTCTCATACTGACAATAGTATCAGGAGCGGAATATGTTATAAAATCTAAAGATGTTTTGAGTAAATAACTGATGACAGTATTAAAAGATGATAACATTAAAGAGAAAGGAAAAAAATGGAACAATTATTATACATATTTTATAAAATAGTTGATTTATATTCGATTATTATTCTGATTTCAATATTCGGTTCGTGGGTAGACAGAAGAAATGAAAGTCCGTTTTTCAGAATGATAAACAGACTGACAGACCCTTATTTGAGATTGTTCAGAATAGTAATTCCTATGGGAAATATAAACCTTGATATATCTCCGATAATAGGAATAGTTTTACTGAATTTATTGAAAACAATAGTAACAAGACTTATCTATTTTTCAAGTATTTAAAAGAAAGGCTGTTTCATTAAGGCTTATAGCCTTTTTTAAAACAGTCTTTTTCATAAATAAAAAATTTCTATAGATAAAAAAATTATGAATATAAGAAAATTATAAATAGAGAAATTTAAAATAATAAGAATTACAGTAATAAGATAATCAAAAAAAACAAACAAAAAATTGGAAAAATCTGTTGTCGGTAAACAGTCAGAGACCGAGAAGCAGCAAAACAAAAAATAGACAGGAGCCTGAAGAAGCATTTAATGAAAGCAAGGAAAAACCTTACAGTGATTTAAGAAGTGATTTTGAGAGGGATTATCACAGGATATTAAGCAGTGCTTCTTTTAGAAGATTACAGGATAAAACGCAAGTTTTTCCCCTTGAGAAAAATGACTTTATAAGGACAAGACTGACCCATTCGATAGAGGTTTCATCTTTTGCAAGATCTCTTGCCCAGTCTGTCGGAGATGAGATAATAAAAAATAATCTTGATTCCGATTTCGGTCATGAAGAAGCCAACGGGATAGCCAACATTCTCGCAAGTTCGGGGCTGCTTCACGATATAGGAAATCCTCCGTTTGGACATTTTGGAGAAGACACTATAAGAGCGTGGTTTGAAAAAAATCTGAAAGAGATAGAAATAAAGGATTTTGACGGAAAATATAGAAAACTGTGTGAGATACTGAATGAGCAGATGTGCAATGATTTTATTTATTTTGAGGGAAATGCTCAAGCGATAAGGGTAGTTTCCAAACTTCATTTTTTAGTAGATGAAAACGGAATGAACCTGACTTTTGCGTTATTAAATACGTTAATAAAATATCCTGTGAATTCGCTGAATATAGACAGGAAAAGCGGAGATATAAAAACAAAGAAAATGGGGTATTATTATTCGGAAAAGGAATTATTTGAAAATATAGTAAAAAGTACGGGAACTTATGATAGTAAAACAGGGGAAGTGTACAGACATCCTCTGACTTTTCTTCTTGAAGCGGCAGATGATATTGCTTACTGTACGGCAGATATAGAGGACGGTATGAAAAAAGGCTTCATTTCTTTTGAAAATCTTATTGAAAGCCTGAAAATAAATGTTCCCGAAGATGAAAGACTATATAAAAATCTCATGAGTTATAAAGATTATGCTAAAAAGAAAAAATATGACAGCCCTGAATTATACGCCGTTCAAAGGTGGATAGTATCAATACAGGGAATATTTATAAGCTCTGTAGTAAATTCATTTATAAAAAATTATGACTTGATAATGAACGGAGAATTTAAAACCGATTTATTTAAAGGAACTGAAGCTGAAAAATTATTAAATGTTTTGAAAAAACTTGCATTTAAAGAAGTATTTGAAGCGAAGGCAATTCTGAAAATGGAAATCGCAGCGAATAACATAATAAATTATTTTCTGACAAATTTTGTAAATTCGGTTTTGTACTGGGATACTCCTTATGAAGAAAAAATGGCGGGAATAGACAGTAAATATATAGCAATTTTATCGGAAAATCAGAGACATATTTACAAATATTACAGTGAACTGGCTGAAAAAAATATTAGAGCAAAAAAGTCGAAAAATACTGAAAACAGAGAAGATAAAGAAAAAGAAAATATGATAAAGGAAAAGGAAATTTTCAGATATAAGCTATATTTAAGACTGCTCCTTGTAACGGACTATATTTCAGGAATGACTGACAGTTTTATAAAAACTCTTTATCAGGAGTTGACCGGGATTGATTAGAAAGGAATTTTTAGAAATTTTATGGATATAATATCGGAATTGCAGAAATTTGGTTTTTCCAAAGTGGAAGCTGAAGTATATATGGAGGTTTTGAATACTCCTATGTCAAACGGAACTCAGATTTCAAAGAAGATTGATATTTCGAGAAGTGCTATTTACACTGCATTGGAAAAACTCTGTGAAAAAGGGTATGTCTATACGGTGCCTACCGAAGAGGATAAAAAAAACTATATGGCAATGGAACCCATGGAAATAATAGCTGAACTAAAAGAAGAATGGAAAAATAAAGCTGAATTTTTGGAAAAAGAATTTCTGAAAATAAGAAATAAAAAAAATGAAACAAGATTTTATCAGCTATACAGTGAAGAAAGTTTAATTTTAAAAGTAAAGGAGATAATAAATAAAGCTGAAAATGAAATATACATAGGTACTAATATTGATATTCATTTATTTGAGGAAGAACTTTTGAAAGCAATAAAAGCAGGTATAAAAATATTTATTTTTAATTTTGGAGATACAATACTTGATTTTAATAAGAAAATAAATGAAAATAAGGAAATAAATAAAATAAATGAAGATAAAAATATATTTGAAAATTATAAATTTGAAAATTATAATATGTATAATCTAAAAATATACAATATTCAAAATAAAATTTATAAAAACGGAAAAAATAAAGAAATTATTATAGTGTCCGATATTGTTAAAGGATTTTCCTGTAAAGAAACAGGAAAAGAATTTATAGGAGTGTATACTGAAAATAAATATTTAGTAAAAATATTAACGGAAAATATTCATAATAATATATATACAGCTAAAATGGAGAGAGTATACGGAGAAGAAATTTTTGAGGAGATTTTTATAAATTCAGCTTTTGAAAAAGAAAAAGAAAATAGCCAATAGATAAAAGACAGTATGGTCGTATCTTTTATATAACCGTAATTTATTTTCGTAAATATAATGGCATATTTTTTGTAAAAAGCAAATAAAAAAAAATATTTTACAAAAAACTATTCAAAAATTCATAAAAAATGTGTATAATAACACGGTAATATCAAAAATACAAATTAGTAAAAAATTGTAGGAGGAAAAGATGAAGATTGATAAATCTCAGTTAAAGAAAAGTATTCTTAGGAAAATAAGAAGACAGTACGGGAAAACTATAGAAGAAGCTCATGAATATGAAATATATTATGCAGTATCCAGAGCAACTCTCGATTATATAGTTGAAAACTGGTATAACACAAAAAAAACCTACGCAAAAAAACAAGTAAAACAAATGTATTATTTTTCTGCAGAATTCTTAATGGGGCGATATTTGGGGAATAATCTGATTAATTTGCAGATAAATGAAGCAGTAAAAGAAACACTTCAGGAGTTGGGTGTAGATATTAATAAAGTAGAAGACAGGGAAATGGACGCCGGACTTGGAAATGGAGGATTGGGAAGATTGGCTGCATGTTTTCTTGATTCGTTGGCAACTCTCGAACTTCCGGGACACGGATATGGATTAAGATATAAATACGGGATGTTTGACCAGAGAATAGAAAACGGATTTCAGGTAGAGTATCCTGATGACTGGACAAAATTTGGAGACCCATGGTCAATAAAAAGAATAGACAGAGTTTATGAAGTAAAATTTGGTGGACAGATAGAAGTACATAGAGATGAAGTCGGAAAAGAATATTTTAAAAGAGTAAATACTGAAAATGTAAATGCAGTAGCTTACGATGTACCTATTATCGGATACGGAAATGATACTGTAAATACATTGAGATTATGGGAAGCAAGGTCTCCTGAAGGGTTTGATCTGAAACTGTTTAATGACCAGAAATATCTTCTGGCCTCGGAAAATGCCGTGGAAGCGGAAGATATTTCCAGAGTTTTGTATCCTAACGATACTGAAAAAGACGGTAAAATGTTGAGATTGAAGCAGCAGTTTTTCTTTACTTCAGCATCATTGCAGGATATAGTAAGAAGATATAAAACATTATACGGAAATGATTTTTCCAAGTTTCAGGAAAAAGTGGCAATACAGTTAAATGATACTCATCCTGTAGTGGCAATACCTGAATTAATGAGAATTCTTCTTGATTATGAAAAACTTAACTGGGGAGAAGCTTGGGATATATGTAAAAATGTATTCTCCTATACAAACCATACTATTTTAGCGGAAGCACTTGAAAAATGGGATATTCCGTTGTTTCAGACACTGTTGCCGAGAATATACCAGATTGTTGAAGAAATCAACAGAAGATTTATGGAAGAACTTAATGAAAAGTATCCTGACGATTGGCAGAAAAAACAGCAAATGGCAATTATCGGAAACGGACAGATAAGAATGGCTTGGCTTGCGATAGTAGGCTCACACACTGTAAACGGTGTTGCTGCACTCCATACAGAAATATTGAAAAATTCAGAACTGAAAGAATGGTATGAACTGTACCCTGAAAAATTCCAAAATAAAACTAACGGAATTACTCAAAGAAGATGGCTTTTGAAATCTAATCCTGAATTGGCAGGACTGATTACAGAACTTATCGGAGATAAATGGATAACAGATTTATACGAATTGAAAAAATTAGAGCAGTATATGGAAGATGATAATGTACTAAACAGACTGACTGAAATAAAATTCCACAATAAACAGAAATTGGCTGAATATATAAAGGAAACAACAGGAATTGATGTGAATCCGCATTCCATATTCGATATACAGGTAAAAAGACTTCATGAGTATAAAAGACAGCTGTTGAATGTACTTCATATAATGGACTTATATAATAAACTTAAAGAAAATCCTCTGTTGGATGTAGAACCGAGAACATTTATATTTGGAGCAAAAGCGGCAGCAGGCTATAGAAGAGCGAAAGGAATAATAAAACTGATAAATTCGGTTGCTGAAAAAGTGAATAATGACTCTGATATTAACGGTAAAATAAAAGTCGTATTCCTTGAAAATTACAGAGTTTCCCTTGCTGAAAAAATATTCCCTGCGGCAGATGTTTCAGAGCAGATTTCTACGACAAGTAAAGAGGCATCGGGAACAGGAAATATGAAATTTATGCTGAACGGAGCAATAACGATAGGAACTATGGACGGTGCCAATGTTGAAATCGTGGAAGAAGCCGGAGCCGAAAATGCCTTCATATTTGGACTGAAAGCTGATGAAGTCGTAAGACTTGAAGCATATGGAAAATACAATCCGCTGGAAGAGTATAATGTTGTTGAAGGATTGACAAAAGTCATAGATCAGCTGACAGACGGTACTTATGACGATAATCATACAGGAATATTCAAAGAAATCCAGTCTTCATTACTATATGGAGCTGACGGAGGCAGACCGGATGTATACTTCTTATTGAGAGATTTTTCATCGTACAGAAATGCCCAGTCTGAATTGCAGAAAGCCTATAAAGATAAGAGAAAATGGGCACAAAAAATGCTTAAAAATATAGCAAATGCAGGAAAATTCAGCTCAGACAGAACAATAATGGAATACGCAAAGGAAATATGGAATATTCATCCTGTAAAAGTAGAAAATTATATAGATTAAATAATTAAAGTTCAGAAATAAGGATTATAATAAATTTGTATATAAAATATTGACTTGGACTGTTTTATCTGCTATACTTGATTATAATAACAGGAGGTGGAAAATAATGGAAAAAGTAAATAGAGATATGAATATAATGGAAGCAGTCGAAAGATATCCTATAATTGCACAGGTTCTAATGAGATACGGACTTGGTTGTGTAGGATGTATAATTTCAAGTGCTGAAACTTTAGGAGAAGGTATTGCGGCACATGGACTAAATCCTGATATTATAATAGAAGAAGTAAATATGATATTGGAAAAACAGGGAGAATAATATAATCAATAACTTCTGATATGAATTTTTTGAAAAATACAGTTTTCAGAAAATTTGTATACAGAAGTTTTTTTTAAAATATTGGGTAAAAATACCGGACATATAATAATTATTTTCTAATAAAAAATTTTTTCAAAAAATAAATTGACAAAAAAAAAAACAAGTGTTATATTGTAATAAAAATAACATAAATAATAATATTGGAAAAGGAGAAATATGAAACTAAAAATAGCTATTATGTCATTATTGACAAGCACAATTTTAAGTGCAGCAAGTATAGATTATTTATCAAATAATTCCGCTTCATTTTTTCAGAACCCTTCACAAACAGGGAAAATAAGCGTAGAAGGAGTTTTTTATAATCCGGCTGGGACTGTGTTTTTAAAAGACGGAACATATTTGAATATGAATATGCAAAATTCTTTGATTGAAGAATCGATGACTTTGAGAGGCAAAAAATACAAGTCAAACAATTATGCAGGAGCCCCTTCATTCAACCTTTTGTATAAAAAAGATAGATTTTCATTATTTGGAAATGCAAGCGTAATTGGAGGAGGAGCTACTTTAAAATATAAAGAGGGAGTAGTCGGAGTAGAACTCGCGGCAGACGCTTTTAATCAACTGACAGGCGGACGTTTAGGAGCTAAACTGACTGAAAACAGTTTTAGAGGGCAAAACAGATACTATCAATTAATGGTAGGAGGAGCATATAAGGTAAATGAGCAGTTTTCAATATCAGGAGGACTGAAATATGTCCTTGGAGTAAGAAAACTGAAAGGAAATGCTTCTTACAGTTATAATCCTCTTGTTGGAAGAGTTATAGGATTAAGCGGAAGCGAATTACATCTTGATTCTAAAAGAACTGCGGAAGGTATAGGCGGAACAATAGGATTTGACTATAAACCTACGGATACTTTGAATTTTGCAATAAAATACGATACTCCTGTAAAATTGAAATTTAAAGCTAAAGCTTCAGAAGTAAAAGGAATGTCAATAGCGGGCAGACCTCTGGGAATTTCGATGTTTTATCCTGAATATGCGGACGGAGCTCAATATAGAAGAGATTTACCGGGAGTACTTTCATTAGGAGTTTCTAAAGATATTGATAAATTTACATATTCTGCGGGATATACACGTTATTTCAATAAAGCCGCTAAAATGGACAGATTTAAATATAAAGACGGATATGAAATAAATTTTGGAATAGATTACAGAATAAATGATAAGTTTACATGGCACGCAGGATTTAACTATGCAGATACGGGAGCTCCGAGAAATACATTTACTGATGTAGAATATGCGGTAAATTCCCAAATTTATGCAACAGGACTGACTTATAAACCTACGGAAAATTCTGAATGGAAATTCGGTATAGCACATGTTTCATATAATTCCGCCAATGGAGAAAAAGAAAATACTGCATTACCGAGAGTAAGTCTTGATAAGTCAAAAGTTAAATATGATAAATCAATAAATGTCTTTACAGTAGGATATACACATAAATTCTAAAATCTTTAAGAAGGAGCTGTCTTAAAATAAGTTTTTCTTTTGAGACAGCTTTTTCTTTTTAAAATTCAGATATAAAATTGGAGTCATATTGGAGTCATAGATAAAGAAAAAAATTGAAAAGATAAAAGAAATAAAAGAAAAATTGGTAAGGGAGAAAAAAGATATGAGAAGTATCGATAATGAAAGAAAGTCAAAAAACGGCATAATTTTCGGAAAATTTTATCCTCTCCATATTGGACATGTGGATTTTATCCAAAAAGCAAGCGGGCTTGTAGACAATCTATACGTAATAGTATGTACTGACAAGGAACGGGATATTGAATTATTTAAAAAGTCAAAAATGAAAAGGATGCCTACGGAAAAAGACAGAATAAGATTTGCTGAACAGACTTTCAAATATCAGGATAATATAAAGATACTTCATCTGTCTGAAGACGGTATACCTCCTTATCCTAACGGTTGGAAAGGTTGGAGTGATAGAGTAAAGGAGCTTCTCGGGAAAAACAATATAAAAATAGATACTGTCTTTACTAATGAAACACAGGATATAAAAAATTATAAGGAGAATTTTATAGATATAAATAATCCGAAAAATGTTTTTGATAATAATCTAAAAATAGAAACAATAGACATTATGAGAAACAGTTTCCGTATAAGTGCCACGGAAGTAAGAAATAATCCTTATGATAACTGGTTTTACATACCTAAATATGTGAAAGAATTTTTTGTGTTGAAAGTAGCTGTAATAGGTTCGGAAAATTCGGGAAAGACAAATTTGACACATAAACTGGCAAACTACTACAATACTTCCTTTGTTCGTGAATACAGAAAAGAATATATAAAAGAATTTGCAGGAAATAATCCCGATAATCTTCAGCACGATGACTACAACAGAATAGCCTACAGACAAAATCTGGATATAATGAATTCAGTAATAAACGCGAATAAACTTACATTCATAGATACTGAATATATTTCATTACAGGCATTTTCAATGGTAAATAGCGGAGATGAAAACCCTGTAATAAAAGACTTTATAAAAAACAGTAAATTTGATATAATAATTTATATTGAGAAAAACAGCGGCAGTGAATACGACAGAAAACTCAAAGAAATGCTTGAAAAATATAAGATAGAATATTTTGAACTTAAATATAATGAACAAAATAATTTTACTGATATATACAATAAAAGTATAGAAATAATAAATGATTTTATTAAATAATTATATTTCAAGTTAAAATGAAAAAAGTCAAAAACAAAAAAAACTTGACAATAATATACACTTATGATAGAATTAGCAAGCTAGTTTATTCTGGTAATACCAATATTTTATTGGGAGGGATAGAAGACAATGAGAGTACAAGTCATTTTAGAATGCACAGAAACTAAGTTGAGACATTATGTTACAACTAAAAACAAAAAAACTCATCCTGAAAGACTGGAAATGAGAAAATACAACCCTGTGCTAAAAAGACATTCTCTATATAGAGAAGTTAAATAGTAAAAATACACATTATATGAAATAGGTCAGTAGCTCAATTGGTAGAGCATCGGTCTCCAAAACCGGAGGTTACGGGTTCGATTCCTGTCTGACCTGCCATTTTAATTTTATGGAGATATTTTATGAGTAAATTTAGTGTGTCGGACACTTTTAAAAATATGATTAATGAGTATAAGAAAATATACTGGCCGGGGAAATCGGAAGTTTTTCATGTAACTATAATCGTATTACTTATAACTTTATTTATAGCTTTATACATATTATTTTTTGATAATGTGTTTGATTTTTTATTAAACAGATTGACTCTAATTTTAAAAGGCTTTTTAGGAGGCAAATAAAATGAGTAAAAAAGTGGAAGAAGTTGTAAATGATGAATTAGTAAACGATGAAGCCGTATATGAAAAAAAGTGGTATATAATTCATACTTATTCAGGTTACGAAAAAAAAGTGGCAACCGATTTGGAAAAAAGAATAGAATCGTTAAATCTTACTGACAGAGTTTTCAGAATACTGGTACCTGAAGAAGAAGTCCTTGAAGAAAAAAGAGGAAAAATGGTAAAAGTACCAAGAAAACTTTTTCCGAGTTACGTAATGGTGGAAATGCTGTCTGTCAAGGAAGAAAATGAATTAGGTCTGGGATATCGTGTGGACAGTGAAGCATGGTATGTCATAAGAAATACTAACGGTGTAACAGGATTTGTAGGAGTGGGAAGTGATCCCATACCTTTGTCCGACAGAGAAGCCGAAGATTTATTATCCAAAATAGGAATTAACGACTCTGAAAAAGAAAATAAATTTAATATCGATTTTGAAATCGGTGAAAAAGTAATTGTTAAAAAAGATTCATTTATGGATCAGGAAGGTGAAATAGCCGAAATAGACTATGAGCATGGAAGAATAAAAGTTATGCTTGAAGTTTTCGGAAGATTGACTCCTGTAGAATTTGAATATAACGAAATTGAAAAAAGATAAAAAAACCAAGAGTATTTACAAGAGTATTTAAAGAATAACGTTAGCAAAATTTTAATTAAAGAAAAGTGGGAGATTTAAAAAAATTCAGTTACCACAGAGGAGGAAAAATGGCTAAAGAAGTAATCGGAAAGATTAAATTACAATTAGAAGCG
>CALIJH010000125.1 GCA_938017765.1 uncultured Leptotrichia sp. | reverse complement strand
TTACTTTCACTAAAAACCCTCCTTCCAACTGTTATTTTTTTCTATATACAATTCTGCCTCTTGACAAGTCATACGGAGATACTTCAACCGTTACTTTATCGCCCGGCAAAATTTTTATATAGTTCATTCTCATTTTTCCTGAGATATGCCCTAAAACTTCATGTCCATTTTCAAGTCTAACTTGAAACATGGCATTAGGTAAGGCTTCTAAAATTTCACCTTCCAATTCCAGAACATCCTGTTTTGCCATAAAAATCACCTCGGATCCTTTCAAGTATATCAAAAAATCAAAAATATGTCCAGTATTTTTTCATATTTTGGACTTATTTTTTGATTGTTTAGCATAACTAAAGTATTATACGCTATTTTTTTCTTTTTGTCTATATTTAGTTGTTTTAATTTATCATATCTGCTATAATTATTTATATTATTTGTGTATTTTTTTATTTCTATAATTTTTTAAATCATATAAATTATAGAAAAGATCGAAACGTTAATATTTATATTGAAAATAGGAGGCAAATATGTTAAATGATAAATTTTTTGAGGTATTAAAACATGAAGGTGTTGTTTCAGTTGTAACTTGGGGAAATGGAGAACCGAATATTACTAATACTTGGAATTCCTATCTGCAAATAAAAGATGGAAACAGAATACTTATTCCTGCCGCAGGATTTAGTCGTGCAGAAAAAGATATAAATGTAAACGATAAAGTAAAAATCGCTTTAGGCAGCAGACAAGTTATGGGAAATAACAATTATCAGGGAACCGGCTTTTTAATCGAAGGGACAGGAAAATTTCTGACTTCGGGAGAAGATTTTGATTTTATGATAGAAAAGTTTCCTTTTCTAACAAGAGTTTTTGAAATAACTGTAACATTAGCCAAACAATTATTGTAAAAATTATCAATCAAATTATCAATTAAAAAGAGACTGCCTCAAAAGAAAAATTTAAAAAATAATGAGGCTGTCTCTTAAAATAAAAAAATAACCGAATCACAAATTTTGTGTGTTTTAATTATTGTCATAAAGCTAAAAAACAAAGCAAGTTGAATCTGAAACATTCCTGTTTCAAATACGCTCCAAATTAATCTTTCTGTGCAACTTCACTTTCATTAAAAAACATTTCTATTATTAAAATATAAATATATTCCAATGCTACAAGAAATACTAACAACTTAGCTATAATATTCAATATTCCAATCTCCTATAATTCCAAAATCCAAATCTATTCTTTCACGCTCAATATTAAAGGTTTTCCGTCTACTATGGCTACACTATGCTCAAAATGTGCCGAACGGGAATTATCTTTAGTTTTTACAGTCCACATATCTTTCATTATTTTGATTGGATATTTTCCTACATTTACCATAGGCTCTATAGCTATAACCATTCCGTCCTCTATTTTTGCACCTGTTCCTGCTTTCCCGTAATTAGGAACCATAGGGTCTTCATGCATTTCTTTTCCTACACCGTGTCCTGCAAAATCCCTCACTAAAGAAAATCCAAAACTCTCAACATATTCCTGAATAGCATGACTTATATCTCCTATTCTGTTTCCTTTTACAGCATAAGTTATTCCCAAATCTCTGGCTTTTTCAGTTACTTCAAGTAATTTTTTCGATTCTTCATCTATTTCTCCTACAGCATAAGTTATCGCTGCATCACCAAAATAACCGTCAAGAACCGTAACTGTATCGATACTTACAATATCTCCATTTTTCAAAACTATTTTTTTATCGGGAATACCGTGTACTACTGTTTCATTTACAGAAATACACGTAGACGCTGGATAAGGCGGATAAGGTCTTCCTATATCATAGCCTTTTGTTCCGGGGATTGCCCCCTGAGTTCTTATATAATCTTCGGATATTTTATCCAACTCATAAGTGCTTATCCCTGCTTTTATATACTTTGGCAGTATATCCTCAAACAATCTCGCTATAATTTCATTTGCTTTTTTTATTTTTTTTATTTCATCCAATGTTTTATAAACTATCATTTTTTTACTTCTTTCCATTATTTTCTTTTATTTTCTTTATTTCTTATTATTTTTATTTTCTTTATTTCTCATTATTTTCAGATAATATTTTATCTACGAAAATTCTTACTAAAATTAGACACGTGTTTTAATAACCCACTATAATTTTATTTCAAAATAATATTTTTTAATAAGAACTTATCTAAAAATGGACTATGTTAACATATTGTAATTTTATTTTTCCAATATCTCAATTATATCTTTTGTAATTTCTTCCAATTTTTTAGTTCCGTCAACGGTATAGACTTTTCCCTGTTTTTTATAGTAATCCAATACAGGAGCAGTCTGTTTATTATATACTTCAAGTCTTTTCACTACTGTTTCCTTGTTGTCATCAGCTCTCTGTTCCAAGTCTTCAGGATTTTCGTCTACAGGAGGATTATATTTGATATGGTAAATTTTCCCTGTTTTTTTCGATACTCTTCTTCCTGTAATTCTTTCTATAATTTCATCATCACTTACATCAAGTGCAATAACTTTTTCTATTTTTTTATTAAATTTTTCAAGTATCCCGTCAAGTGCTTCAGCTTGGGCAACTGTTCTCGGAAATCCGTCCAGAATAAATCCTTTTTCACAATCGGCTTCCTGAAGTCTTGCTTCCACAAGTCCGTTTACTATATCATCCGATACGAGTTTCCCCTCATCCATAAGTTTTTTAGCTTCCAGTCCCAATGGAGTTTTATTGGCAATAGCAGCTCTCAATATATCTCCTGTAGAAATTTGAGGTATTTCATATTTTTTAGTCAATTCTTTCGCCTGAGTTCCTTTTCCTGCTCCCGGAGCTCCAAATAATATTATATTCATAGTTTTTTCACACGAAATCAGCAATAACAGTAATTCGTGTACTCCTTTCCCTGTATTTATTTCTTATTTATTATTTATTTTACCATATTTTTAAGTAAATTTGAATGGTATATCAGCTATAACAAATATATCCCATTTTAATGTTGTTTTTTGTCCTTTAAAATGTTATTATTTCAATATAAATATTGAACACAGATAAACTCAAAAGGAGAATTTTAATTATGCTGTATCCATTAAAATTTAAAAAAGTTTTTATTGAAAAAGTCTGGGGAGGTCGAGAATTTGAAACAAAACTCGGTATGACTCTCCC
>CALIJH010000124.1 GCA_938017765.1 uncultured Leptotrichia sp. | reverse complement strand
TATAAAAATTATAAAATGTAATAAAATACAATAAAAAATGTTTATAATTTAGTAAATTAACAAAAAAATTATAAGCATAATTTTTATATTATTTAAAAATTTTGTCAAAAAAAGCAAGAAAATCATTAATGGCATTATTATTTTTTTCAATTTTGATTTTCAGCATAGTTCCTTCAAGGAGGGAAATCAAAATTCTTGCATAAATTTCAGGCTCTATATTTGAATATTTACGAGGATAAGCCATTTTTAAAGAAGAAAGAAAGTAGGAAAAACGGATTTCAATTTTATTATAAGACTTTGAAAGTTCGCTTCTCACAGTTTCGTTTATATCTCCAAGCTCAATGGCGAGGTTTCCAAGGGGACTGCCTCCATGAAATTTATTATGCTCTATGTTTGTGAAATATTGATAAAAAAAGGTTTTTAACTTAAAAATAGAAAGGTCATCAACAGTGAGAGCAAAAAATTTTATAAGATTATCGGTATGATACCTGATAACACTTAAAAGGAGTTCTTCCTTGTTTTTGAAATAATAGTAAAAAGACCCCTTGGGTATTTTACATTCGTTTAAAATATCTATAAGTCCGGTATTTTTATATCCTTTATAATAAAAAAGTTTGGCACTTTTTTTTATAACATTGTTTTTTTTAACAGTTATTTTATCCATTATCAGCCTCTTAAAATTGTATTTTAAGTAATTTTATAATTTAATGAATGTGTTTGTCAACCATTTTATGAATAAATTAATTTTGATTTATTTGCATTTGATTAATTTTTGAATTTGCTGGTTGGAGTAATATTTATATAAAGAAAAAGAATAGGAGAATAAATGAAAAATAAGAAAGTAGTATTGGGGATGTCAGGAGGTGTGGATTCTTCTGTTGCCGCGATTTTATTAAAAGAACAGGGATATGATGTAATAGGCGTATTTATGAAAAACTGGGAAGAAAAAGATGACAACGGTATCTGTCTTTCTGAAGAAGACTATAAAGACGTTATTGCAGTGGCTGAACAGCTTGAGATCCCTTATTATTCGGTAAATTTTGTAAAAGAATACTGGGATAAGGTTTTTACATACTTTCTGAATGAATATAAAAGAGGTAGAACACCAAATCCCGATGTGATGTGTAATAAAGAAATAAAATTCAGGGCATTTTTGGACTATGCCATGAAAATAGGTGCAGATTATGTGGCGACAGGACATTATGCAAGAATAATACACGAAGAAAAAGACGGAAATATAAAGTCCGTGATGCTTAGGGGAGTAGACGACAACAAAGACCAGACTTATTTTTTATGTCAGTTAAATCAGGAACAGCTTGAAAAAGTTCTGTTTCCTCTGGGAAACTATACAAAGCCTCAAATTAGAGAAATAGCTGAAAAATATAATCTGAAAACTGCAAAGAAAAAAGACAGTACAGGTATATGCTTTATCGGAGAAAGAAATTTCAATGAATTTTTGAGTAAATATCTTCCCGCTAAAAAAGGAAATATTGTAAATACTGAAGGAAAGATATTAGGTAGGCATAACGGACTGATGTACTATACGATAGGGCAGCGAAAAGGGATAGGTATAGGAAACACAAAAGAGGGGACAGGAGAGCCGTGGTTTGTTGTGGATAAAGACCTTGAGAAAAATGAACTTGTTGTAACTCAAGGGGATAATTCAGTGCTGTATTCTAAAGGGTTGATAGCCACAAACTTTAATTTTATAAATAAAGATGAAATCACTTTTCCATTAAACTGTACGGTAAAATACAGATATAGGCAGGATGACTCAAAGGCTGTGATTAATAAACTTAATGAAAATGAATATGAAGTAATATTTGACAAGCCTCAAAAAGCTGTTACATTAGGACAGATAGTCGTTGCTTATAACGGAGAAAAATGTCTGGGTGGAGGAGTAATCGATAAGATTATAAAATAAAAAGAGGATGTCTCATAAGTCAAAAATAATTTTACTAACATAAATATTATATATTTTTAAAAATCAACAGATATTATTTTTATTGATTTTATAAATATAGT
>CALIJH010000123.1 GCA_938017765.1 uncultured Leptotrichia sp. | reverse complement strand
TATTTTTTTATATATACAGTTTTTTATTTTAAATTTCTGAAATATACTTTCATATTAATATATTGTTTTTATATACAAATATTTCTTGACAATGAAATTGATTTATATTACAATGAAATAAGCAAATAACTTAAATCAATATAAATTGAAAGGAGAATAAAAATGACAGAAAGAAAAAATGTAGTTACATTCAAAGGGAACCCTGTAACATTAGTTGGGGAAGAAGTAAAAGTGGGGGATAAGGCTAAAGATTTTACAGTGTTATCAACAGATTTAAAAGAAATAAAATTAAGCGACTATAGAGGTAAAGTTGTAATAATATCAGTATTTCCGTCGGTTGATACAGGAGTCTGTGCTTTACAGACTACAAGATTTAATCAGGAGGCGGGAAAATTTCCTAAAGATATCCAATTATTGACTATTTCGGTGGATTTATCTTTTGCATTGAGCAGATTTTGTGCAGATAAGGGAATCAAAAATGCACTGACGACATCGGATCATAAAGAGCTTGATTTCGGATTAAAATATGGTTTTGTAATTAAAGAATTGAGACTTCTTGCCAGAGGAACTGTGATTGTGGATAAAGACGGAACGGTAAAATATGTAGAATATGTTTCGGAAATTGGGGAACATCCTGATTATGATAAAGCACTGGAAGTAGCAAAATCATTAGTATAATTAAAAAAAGACTATTTTAAAGAATAGTCTTTTTTTTAAATCAATTGATTATTGTTGCTGAATTTTTGGAGATTGTGCCAAAGTTACAGTTACATTCATTGTTTGAGCATTTCTTATTATTCGAAGTTCCACTGTTTCTCCTGCTTTTTTAGCAGCCAGCTCTCCTATGAATGCCCCCGCGGAATTTACAGCTTTTCCGTTAACAGCGATTACAACGTCTTGAGGTCTTAGCCCGGCTGCTTCTGCCGGAGACCCCTGAACAACTTGAGCTATATAAACTCCATTTCCTGATTTAATATTTAGAGCTTTTATTTTTTGAGAATCTAAATTTTCCAAGTACAGTCCTACATAAGGTCTTTCAAATTTTCCGGTAGCTATTATAGAATCTTTAACAGCAGATGCCAGATTTGAAGGAATGGCAAATCCCAAACCTACACTTCCTCCTGATGTGGAAAGAATGGCAGTGTTGACACCTATAACTTTTCCGCTGATGTCGACTAACGGACCTCCGCTGTTTCCCTGATTTATCGCAGCATCTGTCTGAATAAAGTTTTCTATTTCTTCAATTCCTAAGGAGCTTCTTCCGGCAGCACTTATGATACCTACTGTCATAGAATCGTTTAATCCCAAAGGATTACCAAAAGCTATTGACCATTGACCGATTTCTATTTTATCGGAATCGGCAAACTGAAGAGGTTTAAATTTTTCATTGGAATCTATTTTTAAAACAGCAATGTCCACTTCGGGAGAAGTACCTATAAGCCGTGTAGGATATTCTCTACCGTCAGTAAATTTAACATAAATCTCATCGGCATTATTTACAACATGATTATTTGTAACGATATATCCGTCTTCCGAAACTACAAATCCTGAACCTAAAGACCCTGATTCTCTTTTTTCCTGTCCTCCTGAATTTCCGAAGAGAAGTTCTTCCAAAGGATTGTATGTATTTACCACTACAGTTTTTTTAGTTCTTATATTTACAATAGAGTCTTTGGCTTCCTTGTATACATTTATGAATGCTCCTTGAGTTTCTAAAGCATTTTTATTATGTTTTTCTATTTCTTTCTGAGAAATCGAAATATCTTTTTTATTATCAGTAGTTTCATCTTTTTTCTGCTCTAAAGGATTGGAGCAGCTTAAAATTATTGATAACAATAACGTAATTAATATTTTACTTTTTTTCATTGTATTTTCCTCCTTAATCTGTTCTAATTAGAATAGTGTAAATAAGTTAAATTAAATATTGTTATGAATTGTCTTTGTATTAGCTTTAAATTAAAAAATAACTCTATGTTTGACATTTACAGGGATAAAAGTTATAATATATAATCTATAAGTAGGGAGAAGTTATGATAAAACTAATTTTATTGGATGTTGACGGTACGTTGACTGACGGAGGAATATATCGGGATAATAACGGTGAAGAATTTAAAAAATTTAACGTAAAAGACGGATATGTTATTATTAATGCACGAAAATTAGGAATAGATTTTGGAATAATCACAGGCAGAAAATCAGAACTTGTAAAAATAAGAGCCGAAGAACTGAAAATAAAATATTTGTATCAGGGAATTTCTGAAAAAGTCCCTATTTTAGAAGAATTAATGGAAAGTCATAATCTAAAAAAAGAGGAAATTGCCTATATGGGAGATGATTTGAATGACCTCGGTATAATGAAAAAAGTGGGATTAAAAGGAGCTCCTCAGGATGCAGTATCCGAAGTAAAAGACATAGCTGATTTTGTGTCATCAAAAAAAGGTGGAGAAGGCGCGGTAAGAGAATTTGTAGAGTTTATATTGAAAAAAGAAGAAAAATGGTCAAAATTTTTAGAAAATGTAAAATAATATCCAAGAATATTAATGCTAATATAAAAACAATTATTTAGGAGGAATAATGGGAATAAAGTACTTAGATGCCAAAAGACTTAGAGTGATTTTAATGGGTGGCGGAAAATGGGTAATAAAGCATGAGGATATGTTAAATGAATTGAATGTCTATCCTGTTCCTGACGGAGATACAGGAAGTAATATGGCTATGACTTTGAATTCGATGATAACTGAGCTAGAAAATAATACCAATGAAAAAACTCCTATGGAAGAATTGATAAGTATAGTTGAAGAAGCTGTATTAATGGGTGCCAGAGGGAATTCAGGAACTATACTTTCTCAAGTTATTACAGGTTTTCTTAAAGGAATTGGAAATAAAATAAAATTACTTCCTCTTGATGTCGCGGAAGCTATTGAAAGTGCCAAAAAAACTGCATATGGTGCGGTAAGTGAACCTGTAGAGGGTACAATGCTTACAGTCATAAGAAAAATAGCAGATAAGGCTATGGAAATTGCTCCTAATATGGATGACCTTGTGTTGTTTTTAAAAGAAATAACGGAAGAAGGAAATAGGGCGGTTGAAGAAACTCCGGAATTATTGCCTAAACTGAAGGAAGCTGGAGTTGTAGATGCAGGAGGAAAAGGGTTATTCTTCCTTTTCGAAGGATTTTATAAAGTAGTAACTGAATTAAATCTAATAGCTGAATTACAGAAAGCACAGGTTAAAGAAAACGAGTTTGATAAAACAATAGCAAACATAGACCATGACCCTGAAAGTATAAAATTCCAGTATTGTACTGAATATATAATACTGAATGGTGAATTTGACGTGGAAGAATATAAGAGAAGAGTTTTGGAATTAGGGGATTCTGCCGTATTTGCCCAGACGTCTAAAAAGTTTAAAACTCATATTCATACAAATCATCCGGGAAAAGCTATGGAAATTGCACTTGAATATGGTCCTCTTGAAAAAATGAAAGTGGAAAATATGAGATTGCAGCATGATAATTTGCAAATTTTCAGTGAAAAAGATGAAGCGAAATTATTTAAAAATAATAGAATAAATAAAACTGAAAATGCTTACATTATTATTGCCGATTCGGAAAATCTAAAAGATGAATTTCTGAAAGAAGGAGCAGATGTAGTAATTCTCGGAGGACAAAGTAAAAATCCGAGTGTACAGGAAATCTTATCGGCAGTGGATAAAGTTGATAAAAATAATATTTATGTATTGCCTAATAATAAAAATGTTATTACTACAGCAAAACTTGCTGCCGAAAAATCAGAAAAAAATGTGATAGTCTACGAAACAAAAACGATGCTTGAAGGATATTATTGTCTGAAAAATAGGGAAGATGAGATAGAAGAAATAAAAAATAATGCTCATAGAAACTATTCAATCGAAATAACTAAAGCTGTTAGAGATACAAAAGTTGATAATCTTATAATAGAAAAGGATAACTTTATAGGACTGGTAAACGGAAAAATCAAATATACGGATTCATCACTAAAAGAACTGATTAATACAATGCTGTCTGAACTTGTAACATCTAACACCGTAAAAGTAGTAATATCTGAAGGAAATGAAAAAGATGAGGAAATAAAACAGTTAATTTTAAATAAACTGGAAAATATAAAAACAACTTATATTAAAGGAAATCAGGAAAATTATTATTATTATATATACATCGAAAATAAAGACCCGAATATGCCTGAAATAGCAATACTTACGGATTCTGTATCGGATTTATCCAAAGAAGATATAGAAGGATTGCCTATAAAAATAGTCCCTTTGAAAATAGATATAGACGGAGAGGTATTTAAAGACGGAGAAGAAATCTCAAAAACAGAATTCTGGAAAGATATGATAGAAAAAGATTTGACTATAAAAACTTCTCAGCCGTCTCCTCAGGAATTTCTGAATGCTTATAATAAATTATTTGAAAAAGGATATAAAAAAATAATTTCCATACATCCTTCGGCAAAATTCAGTGGAACATTACAGGCTGCGAGAGTCGGAAGATCGCTCACTAACAGAGAAAATGATATAGAACTTATTGACAGTACGGGAGCTTCTCTTCTTGAAGGTTTTTTGGCAATGGAAGCAGCAAGAAAATCCATAAAAAGAGAAAGTTTCGGAGAAATTGTAAATTGGGTAAATTCTTTTAAAAACAAAGGAAAACTGTTAATAGTTGTGCCTGATTTAAAATATCTCGAAAAAGGTGGAAGAATAGGAAAAGCAAGCTCTGTAATAGCAGGAGCATTACAGTTGAAACCTATATTGACAGTAAGTCAGGGAGAAATAACTGTAGAAAAAAAAGTACTGGGAGAACGTAATGCCCAAAAATACATCGAAAAATATATAAAAGATGAAAGTAAAAAACAAAGTCTTATAGTGTTTACAGGCTGGGGAGGCGGACCAAATGAACTTGAGAGTATAGTAAAAATCCATTCAGAAATAGGAGAAAGTTCAAGAATAAGTTTTCCTATATTGAACAGACAGGTTGGAGCAGTTATAGGAGCACATGCGGGACCTGTTTATGGAGTATTTGTATTCCCGAGATTAAGCTAAAATTATGAAGAAAGATTATTGAAAAGAGGTTTTGCTTTTGAAGTTTATAGTTTTTGAAGAAATAAATTCTACTAATGATTATTTAAGAAAAAATAACGGATTGGAAGAATTTGATGTAGTAATAGCGAAAAGACAGACAGCCGGGAGAGGAAAAAGAGGAAGAGTGTGGCTCTCTAATGAGGGGGCTGCACTCTTTTCTTTTGCGGTAAAAGACAAAGAGGCTTTGCAGGATAAAATAACAATTTTCAGCGGATATGCAGTATTCAAAATTTTAAAAAAATATATAGATATGACTTTTGGAAATGAAGAAAATTCAAAAAAGCTCAAATTCAAATGGCCCAACGATATATATTATGAAGATAAAAAAATATGCGGTATTCTGTGCGAAAAAATAAGAGAACGAATAATAATCGGTATAGGAATAAATATTAATAATAATGATTTTGGAATATTTGAAGAAAGAGCGATTTCTCTTTTTCAGATATGTGGAGAAAAATATTCTGTCGAGAATATAATAAAAGAAATTGTAACTTTCTTTGAAGAAAAATTCAAGAATGTAAATAGAGAGTGGGAAAATATATTAGAAACAATAAACGAAAACAGTTATCTTAAAAATAAAGTGATTAAAATAAAAAAAGAAAAACAGCTTGGAGAAAAAGTATACAAATTTTTAAGAATAGACAGAAGTGGAAAAATTTGTATAATAGGAAAAGGTGATACCGAAGAACTTAAATTTGAATCTCTTGATTTTGAAGTAATACTGTAATCTCAAAATATCAATTAGTAATAAAAAATATAGCAAGAAATATATAATTAAATTTTTTACTTCCGAAATATATTTTATATACAAAATCAAAAAAGAAAATAAGAAAAAACAGAAAAAAGCAAAGAAAAAGAAATCAGGGAACAAAACAATATATAGTATTTGGGAAGGGAAGAGGAAAAGATATATAGTGCATAAAGGGAGTAATGGAAGGATAAAGGAGTAAAGGGGGGGATAAAAAAAGATAAAAAAGATAAAAAAAAGGTATTGACAAAAGGGAATAAATTTGGTAATATAATTTTTGTCAACCG
>CALIJH010000122.1 GCA_938017765.1 uncultured Leptotrichia sp. | reverse complement strand
ACCTAGTTTACTATCTATTTTTAAATATATCATATTTATATATTAAGTTAATACTTTTAAATTAGTACATTCTATCAAACTTTTTGTTTTATTAATTTTCTACTTAACTTTTTCTATTTTACTTAATATATTACATTAAACTCTGTCCTGTAATTATTTTAGCAATCCAGTTACGTAAAACATCTACGCTCGGGAACATAACAGGAGCTGCATAGGCATCACGTAAAAGTCTTGCAAGAGGTCCTTTATTGTTATAAGCCTGACCTCCGCCTATTCTCATCGCGAGAGTTGCAGAATCCACACAGTTTAATGATGAAACTACTCTTGCAGACATAATTTTTTCAAAGCCGTCCTTTTCTTCATTTTCTATAGCTTTTGCAGCAGCATCTACCATACTTTCAGCAGCAAAAGAATTACTGTAGAGTTGACCTATATGCAACTGCACAGTTTCTATATTTGCCAGTGATTTATTTCCCGGATATTTTCTGTTCAGAGCATGTTCTTTAGCAGCTTCGTAAATAGTTTTACCTAATCCTGCATAAACTGCTGCAAGTCCTGCCATAAAGAATATAACATCTATATTTACAGGATAAACTTGTTTTGTTTTTTCCCTGTCGATATAAATAGCATATTTATTTTCAAGTTTCATTTTATCCATAAACATAGGGCATGAGTTGTTTCCTCTCATCCCAAGACCGTTCCAGTCGCTTTCTTTGAAAGAAAGCCCTTCAGCACCGTAAGGTATCAGCCAGTTTACAGGTCCTCTTTTTTCATCCGCAGGAACCGAAATCAGGTAATATGAAGCGTACGTAGCTGAAGTAATCATACTTTTTGCTCCTGATATGACACTATAATCATCGTGATTTTCAACTTCCAGTTCTGAATTAAACACATGTACACCTGTACCGAATTCACTTCTTGCTAATGTCATAAATTTATTGTTTTCAATTATATCTTTTACAATTTGTTGCTTTATTTCCTCACGTCCAAAAGTTAATGTGAATTTTAATGCTACATTGTGCATTGTATAACATAATCCTGCTGTTGCGCATGCTTCAGCAAACGCTTGAGTTACTTTGGCATGAGCATATATACCCTGGCCTTCTCCCCCTAATTCCTCAGGTATAACAATTTTAAAAAATCCTTCTTTAGAGATTTTTTTAAAAATTTCCTCAGGAAATTTTCCTGTCTTGTCAATTTCTTCTGCAAAAGGTGCTATATGTTTATCAGCAAATTCTTTCGCCCATTTGTAATAATCTCTCACATTTTCCTCCTTGTATTAAAATAAATTTAATTAAACAATATATATTACTATTACTTAATTATCAACCTTAAAATCTTAAAATATAAAAAATTAGTTATATTAATCAGTTATATTACTATTACTATAATAATATTATTATATTGCTATAATATTATTATTCCTTAAATTATTGATTATTATTGATTTTATTAATTTTATTGATTTTATTGATTTTATTGATTTTCATAAAATTATTAAATATATTTTACAGGCATTAGTTATTTAAATAATACTAAATAACACTCATATATAAATATCATTTATTATTATAAATTTATACCAATATTTATTGCTTTATACTATTTTTTCTATAAAAAGTCAAATCTGTCATAAACTTATTTTTACCTTATATAATTCACTCCTGACTTGATTTATTATATATTATTTCTATATACAACTTTTTTTGTTATTCAAATTTTGAATATTATATTCTTTTTTACTGTCTTCCATATTGTATATTTAGAGTTATACTTTTATTAAGAAGAAATATTAAAAATTGTATTTCATCTTAATTTTTATGAAAGGAGGATTTACTTAATTATGAGCAAAATAACTATAAAACATACCGAAAGAAAACCCGTAAAATCTCAAATACCTATTGCACTTATTATAACAATTTTAGCAGTTATTTTTGGTTTTTATTTAAACAATCAAAAATTAGCTACTTTCTGGATTTTCGGGATAGCTTTCGGAATGATTTTACAACGTTCAAGGTTCTGCTTTACAGCAGGTTTCCGTGACCCTATTATGACAGGGAGTACCTCTCTTACAAGAGCAGTATTTTTAGCTATTTCTATAGGCACAATAGGATTTACCGCTTTGAGTTTCGGGTCAGTCCTTTCAGGAGGAAAACCTTTAGGATTGGATGCTGTATTTCCATTATCTGTACTAACTGTTATTGGGGGAATACTTTTTGGAATAGGTATGGTCATAGCAGGAGCTTGCGGTTCAGGGGTTTTAATGAGGTTTGGCGAGGGGTATCAGTTACAATGGGTTAGTTTTGTATTTTTTGTATTCGGTTCTGTCGTTGGAGCATGGGCAATGGGGTTCTTAGAGCCTATATTCAACGATAAGAAATGGGCAATATATCTGCCTGATTATTTAGGCTGGACAGGAGCTTTAGTATTTCAGTTTACTATAATCCTTATTATCTATATTGTTGCAATTAAATGGCAAAAGAAAAAAATTGGTTCAGGTGAGTAAGAAAACAATTCTATGAAATAAATTTCTAAATTAAATTATTGGAGGTAAAAAAATGAAAGAATATAAATTAGACTGTTTAGGAGAAGCTTGTCCTATCCCTTTAATAAAAGCTCAAAAAAAATTTGAAGATTTGGAAAAAGGAGATGTTCTTATAATAAATGTAGACCATTCGTGTGCTATAAAAAATATTCCTGAATGGGCTCAGGAAATCGGCTGGAACTGCGAAGTTGAAGAAATCAATGAAGGAGAATGGAATATCATAGTAGAAAAAGGTAACTAAAGTTATAATTAGAAATCTAAAATATTGTAATAAAGATGCTGTAGTAAAAATATTGTAAACTAAAACTATTATTAAAAAGGATGAAAAATGGAATTTTTTAACAGATTAAGTCAAAATGAGATATACAAAAAAATAATGAAAACACCTCTTTCATATGAAACGGGTGCTATACTTCTCGGTATTATGGCGACAGCTTATTTAGCGATTTTTAAAAGTACATGGGGCATTTCAGGTCCTTTTACAGTCTGGGGAGCCAAAATACTTTGGCTAATTGGAATTGATACTACTAAATGGAGTTATTTCATCGCTCATCCGGGATTAAAAAGAGCTATAGTCCTGCCTCTTTTTAAAAGCGGAGGTACTGTATGTAACACAGGTATTATTATAGGAGCAGCTTTAGCAACTTTATTTGCTTCAGAATTTAAAATTAAAAAAATAAAAGGAAAAAGACAGTTTTTAGGAGCAGCTATTGGAGGATTTTTAATAGGGCTGGGAACAAGATTTGCTTCCGGTTGCAATATTTCGGCTTTATTTTCCGCATTGTCAGCTTTATCCCTTACAGGCTGGCTTTTTGCACTGTCTGTATTTACAGGTTCCTTCATAGGAGGAAAAATACTTTTAAAATATATCATAAAATAAAAACAAGGAGATCACTAAATAATGAAAGTTAAAACAATCTTATTTTCAACAATAATTATTGCTATTTTAGGATTAATTATATCCTGTGGCAAAAATTCAATCAGTGAGATAAAAATTGAAGAATTAATAAAAAATCTTGATAATCCTGACTATGTTATTATAGACGGGCGCGAGGACAGTCTGTACAACGGATTTAAAGATGTCAACGCAGAACGTGGAGGGCATATTAAAGGAGCAATTCAATTTAGCTGTAACTGGTTAGATCATATTGAAGATAATAAATTTGAAAGCTTTGCGGCAGGAAAAGGGATTACTAAAAATAAAACTCTCGTATTTTATGATACAGACACTGACAATTTGAACTGTGTAAGTGCCGAATTTGCTTCAAGAGGGTATAAAGTTAAAATATTTAACGATTTTATAAATTATGCCAATAATAAAGATAATCCTATGGAATCTTTTCCAAACTATCAGTACAGTATTTCTCCTAAATGGCTAAATTCTGTTCTGAAAGGAGAAAAACCTGAAACTTATAATAATGATAAATTTATATTATTCGAGGTTTCATGGGGACCTTTGGAAAAAAGTAAATCTTATGTTCAGCATATTACAGGTGCCCATCATTTTGATACAGACTGGATAGAAAATGGACCTGTATGGAACCTAAGCGACCCTAAAATCATAGAACAGAACTTATTAAAAAACGGTATTACAAAAGATAAAACTGTAATTCTCTACTCCGATAATCAGCTTGCAGCTTATCGTGTCTTTTGGGCATTGAAATGGGCAGGAGTAGAAGATGTAAGAGTTCTTAACGGTAATCTTACGACATGGGTAGATGTCGGATTTCCTACAGAAACTAAAGTCAATACTCCAAAACCTGAAACAGATTTTGGAACAGTGATTCCTACAAATCCTAAAATCAATATTTCAACTCCCGAACAGGCAATCACTATGGAAAAAGAAGGATTAAAACTTATAAGTAACCGTTCGTGGGACGAATATACAGGAAAAATAAGTGGCTATGATTATATTCCGGGGAAAGGAGAGCCGCAGGGAGCTGTCTGGGGTTTTGCGGGTACAGATTCTTCCAATATGGCAGATTATTATGACCCTGACAATACTTTGCGTAATCCTATAGAAATATTTGAACTATGGAAAGGACAGAATATCAAAAAAGGCGATAAATTGGCATTTTACTGCGGTACAGGCTGGCGTGCGGGTGTACCATGGTTTATGACACAACTTGCAGGCTGGGAAAACACTTACATTTATGACGGAGGCTGGAATGCTTGGCAAATGGATTCAAAATATCCTGTTCAGAAAGGTGCTCCTAATAATATGCAAAAACCTGACGCAAAAAACGACTTTGGTAAAGCTGAGAAAAAAACCGGAGGATCATGTAAAGCATAATTGAATAATTCAAAAAACACTTGAAAAAATTTAAGAAAATAAAAATATAGCCAGAAAATATTTTTACAAAGCATTGTTAAGCAAAAGGAGATCATAGAATGAATTTTTTTAATAAACTTAGTCAAAATGAAATTTATAAAAAAATAATGAAAACTCCTCTTTCATACAGTGCAGGTGCTATGTTAATGGGAGTTGCAACAACTGCACATTTAGCAGTTTTTGGAAAAGTTTGGGGAATTACCGGAACATTTTCCGTATGGGGAGCCAAATTATTCCGTATAATCGGCATAGATACTACAAAATGGGCATATTTTATTACTCACAAACCATTGGGAGAATCCATTGTTACACCTATTCTAAAAGACGGGGGATCTTTACGTAATATAGGTATAATCATTGGTGCAGCTTTAGCAACTTTATTTGCTTCAGAATTCAAAGTTAAAAAAATAAGAAATAAAAAACAACTTTTAGCAGGGATAATCGGAGGATTTTTAATGGGATTTGGAGCAAGACTTGCTGCAGGCTGTAATATTATCGCCCTACTTTGTGCATTATCTGCTTTATCACTTACAGGATGGCTTTTTGCTGCTTCTCTTTTAATAGGAGCCTTTATCGGTAGTAAAATCCTTTTAAACTATATTATAAAAGAGTAAAACTATGGATAAACAGAGAGAATATTATGATGTTGTTATTATTGGAGGAGGCAGTGCAGGATTGACTGCAGGAATATATTGTGCCCGTGCCGAATTGAAAACACTGATTATAGAAAAAGGACTGATAGGAGGACTTGCAACTTCTACCAGTGAAATAGAAAATTATCCCGGATTTCCTGACAGTATTTCAGGACCCGACTTAATGAATTTATTTCATAAACAGGCAAAAAAATTTGGAGTTCATTTTAAAAATACTGATGTAAAATCAGTAAATCTTACAGATGATATAAAAACCGTGGAAACTTTCAGAAATATCTATGAAGCTGAAACCGTAATAATCGCAACAGGTGGAAAACCAAGATTGACAGGTGCTGTTAACGAAGAAAAATTTTTATACGGTAAAGGTATTTCTTTCTGTGCGACTTGCGATGCCGCAGCTAATAAGGATAAAACCGTTATGATTGTAGGAAATGGAGATTCAGCTATTGAAGAAGGTATTTTTCTCACAAAATTCGCAAAAAAAGTAATTGTTTCAGTTACTCGGGATACAGGAAATATGAGATGTCATCCCGCCGCAAGAAAAGCAGCTCTCAAAAATGAAAAAATGGAATTTATTTGGAATACGAAAGTTCATTCTTTTGAGAGTGAAGGAGAACTTTTAGAAAAAGTAACATTAATAAATACTAAAACAAAAGACTTGATTCCTTTTGATATAGATACCTGTTTTCTTTTTATAGGCTATAATCCCGATACGGAATTATTTAAAAATCAAATTGATATGAATTCCGACGGATATATAATTACAAATGAAAAAATGGAAACCAACATAAAAGGCGTCTACTGTGCAGGAGACGTCAGGGATAAACCTTTGAGGCAAGTATCAACTGCCGTAGGAGACGGTGCAGTTGCAGGATATTGTGCTGAAAAATATATCAGTGAAAGCAAAAATTAAAAAATGTTTCGGATAAAAATATAAAGTCAAAAGTTCCCGAATATAGAGAGCTTTTGACTTTTTTGTTATTAATTAAAATCATTAAATTTTTGATTTTTTTTATAAATATTGTATAATGCAACATTACAACAACAAAATGTTCGATAATCCGGAGGAATAATTGAATGAAAAAAAATATAAAAAAAATCATTTTAATAACCCTTGCCGTTATTCCGGGAATTATTCTTAGTTTCTGTCTGGCAGTAATAATACTTCTTTATCTTATGTTAGAGTCTTCCTCACAATATACTATGAACGTATTTGAAATAAATAACGATAAATATACCTTAAAAATAATAGAGGAAAACTATCTAAGAGGAATAGGGGTAGGGTCAGACCTTTTTTCCTATGAAAATGAAGATGTAAAAGAAAAAAAATATATAGGTTGTGGAACACTCATTTTAGTGGGATATGATGATAAAAAAGAATACCTTTACGGAAAAACTGAATTTGATGAAAAAAAACTTATCGGCATATATCGAGATAATGACAAGTTGGTAGAAGGAGATGCTTTGTATGAAAATTATAAAACCAAAGAAGAAAGTGATTACGGCTTTAATCTTCTGAAAAAACAATGTACAGGCTATTTTGTTCTAAATCTGAAAACAGGAGAATATCAAGGTAATTTATATGAAGAGCAGCAAAAGAAAATTCTTTTGGATAAAGAAATTAAAAATCCGATGTTATCACCACAGAAGTTTTTAAAAATAAATGGTAAAGAAATTAAAAATTATGAAATGCATGATACTTGGATGAGAGGAAAACTGTTATAAATTAATATATTTTCTTAATAAATTCGAAATTAAAAATATTTTCCAATTCAAAAATTTAACAAAATGGAAAAATTAGAAGTATTTATAACTGAAAGGATTAATAAAATGAAAAAAAAGCTGAATTTTAAAAAAATTCTCTTAATAATATTTTTTTATATTTTGGGTATCATCTCTTTGACCATATTTTTTATGATAATGATTATATTATATATCCTTGCATATATTTTAATAAAACCAGTAATTTCATAATCTTAGTAATTAACTGAATAAAATCAGATAAAAAATACATTTTAAAATAAAAATTAGACTATTTGAAATTATTATTGTATAATAAATTATGTATGAAATTATACAATAAATAATATAATAATCAAATAGTCTTTTTATATATTTTATTTTTTTGGAGGTTATATGCTTAGAGAGTTTATG
>CALIJH010000121.1 GCA_938017765.1 uncultured Leptotrichia sp. | reverse complement strand
TATGTCCATATTTAACAGAAGAATTTTATCAAAGATTTTTTAATACTTCTACAATTACTTATGAAGAATTTCCTAAGTATGATGAAGAAAAATTACAAGATGATTTTAAAATTATTGGAGTTCAAATTAATGGTAAATTAAGATCAACTGTAGAAATTTCTATAAATGAAACTGAAGAAGAAATATTTAATAAAGTGTTTGAAGATTCAAAAATTAAATCATATATTGATGGTAAAGATATAATTAAAAAGATTTATATAAAGAATAAAATAGTTAATATAGTTGTAAAATAAGAATAAACTTATTATTATATTAGTAGAGGTATTTGAAAATGGAAGAAGAAAAGAAGAAAAAAACAACAAATAATAAAAAGAAAGATACTACAAAAAAGAAAAAGACAAGTTCTAAAAAAGTAGATTCTAAAAAAACAAATTCAGTAAAAAAGAATGATAAAAAAGTAGAAAAGAAAGTAAAAGTAGAAGAAGTAAAAAAAGAAGTAAAGAAAATTAGTGTAGATAAAATAGTAATAATTGTATTAAGTAGTATATTAATACTTACATATGTTATATTTATTATTATTTATCATTATTCTTTCTTTTTTACTAAATTATACCAAAATCCATTTATACTAAAACTTTCTCTCCGTTAAATTAAGTCTTAATTTCGATATTTTTAGTATTATAAATCCTACTGAATATGAAATTCCCATTGCCAAGATAAACATTAAAATTATATACACAGGATAATTCATTTTTGATTTTATGTCCATTTTATCCTGAAAATATGAAATAATCATCGGATGTATCAAATAAACATCCAGTGTTATCACTGATAAAGTTGACACAAATCTTCTTACCGGATAAATAATTTCAGGTTCTTTAGCTTTTTCATCACTATGAGTGAATTTCATTATCAATGTAAAAAATAAAACTGACTGTAAAAATACTGCTATTGAATGATAATTATAGAAAAAATCTATAAATTTTCCTTCCTTTACAGTATAGAAATATGTTACCCATACACTTATTCCGAAAGAAATCAAATATCCTGAAAACAATATTATTTTATTTATTTTAGGAGGTTTTTCAGCTATCAGATAACCGATTAAAAAATATCCTATATATTGACCTAAAGGGCTGTATATCATAAATTTTGTTTTAAATATAAATTCAAAAAAAGGAATAATGACCATAAAACCTGTCCATATGTATATAAAATATATTATATAACTTTTATGAATATCTCTTACCACTCTTCTCAAAAATGGAGTTATTGTATATAGCCCCAAAATCATATAAATATACCAGAAATGATAGAATATATTTCCTTTAAGAAGTAATGTCAAAAAATTTTCGTTGATAGGATACGGCTTATGTAAAAAAGAGACTTTGAAAACATAATAAATCATACTGTAAATCAGAAATTTGGGTATTATCCTTATAAATCTCTTCTTAAAAAATATTCCAACGGGTTCATCTTTTCTTAAAAGTAGATAACCGCTGACCATTACAAACAGGGGAACACACATTCTACTTAATGTATCAAGGATATTTGCTATCATCCAATTTTTCATTGAGATGCCTTTTCCAAATAAATCAAGCTCGCCGGAAACTACATGTATCATTATTACTAATGTAACCGCTATGCTTTTCAAAATATCCAGATTGTAGAATTTTTCATAATTTCCTGTTTTTTCTTCCATAGATACACTCCTTTTCCTTATTTAGTCTTTTTTAAAGCAATAATTGCATAATTTATAAAATAATATAATGCTTTAAAAAAGGAAAGTTTTTCAACTTTTCTGTATATTTCCCATCTCACTTTTGCAGCATCTATTTTATTACTTGACCTCGAATTATTCAAAACCCTGTAAAAAGCCAGATTTTCTTTTAGTCCATATATTTTGCCTGTTTCTTTTATTATTTCCAGCCACAGTACGTAATCCTCATTTTTATTTCTCTGTTTAAAAAATCTTTTTCCCAGTTTTTCGCTATCTAAAATAACCGTCAAACAACCCAAATAATTATTTTTCAACAAATCATTATATAAAATTTCCTCTTTTATCTTTATTTCATTTATAGGTTTTCCTTCTTCGCTAATTCTTGTATATTCGGTACAGCTTATCGCAGCATTTTTTTCTTTCATGAAAGCTATTTGTCTTTCAAGTTTATTTTCAGTCCAATAATCATCAGCATCTAAAAAGGCAATATACTGACCGTCCGCAATAGTGATGAGTTTGTTTCTTCCATTTACGACACCTATATTTTTTTCTGAATTTATAACTTTTATCCTGTCATCTTTTTCGGATAATTCTCTTACAATTTTATAGCTGTCATCTTTAGAATTATCATTTATTATAAGTAATTCCCAATTTTTATAAGTCTGTGCTATTACTGATTTTACAGTCTGACTGATATATTTTTCAGCATTATACATAGGTATTATTATTGATACTTTATCTTTTATCATTTTTTTCTCCGATTTTTTCTGTAATCAGTTCGTATACTCTCTTACAGTTATCTTTATCAGTATATTTTAAGAATTTCTCTTTCAAATTTTCTGACTTTTTCTCTGTCTGTTCATCATATTTAAAGTTATTATCTGAAATTTCAATTATATCCTTGACACATTCATCCACCGTATATGCCCCTTTTCCAAACAATTCATTATCCAAATCCACATAAGAACCGACTTTACTCATATATTCTTCTTTATCAAACTGGAAAAATATAATCGGTTTATTGAGATAATAAAAATCATACGCCACACTTGAATAATCAGTTATAAGTATTTTAGCTTTCATCAGTTCCTTTGTTATTTCAGCATCTTTGGGCAAAAGTTTTACATTTTCTCCCAATCCTATATTTCCAAAGTTTCCCAAATAGTCATGCATAAGCTGATGTATATATAAATTTAAAATTATTCCTTGTTTTTTAAAAAAATCATTTAATTTTTCATTTGTTAAAAGTCCTATTATATTTTTAAAATATTCTGTATCCTCTATTTTCAAGTTTTCAGATTTTATCCAATTTCTCCATGTAGGCATAAACAATATTTCTTTTTCTTTAATTTCGGCTTCGTAAAGTTTATCATATCTCGGATAACCCGTTATGAATATCTTTTTTTCATCAATATTCCACCATTTATCTCTTTTTATTATTTTTTCATATTCGGAGTCGCAAATATTTATATCATAAGAACGTACAAGTCTTTCAGCAATTTTTTCAGTCTTCCTGTTCATCGCCATTCTTACTTTAAAGCCTACTGTCCCATGATTTAAAAATACTTTTATCGGTTTATAATGAAAACAGTTTATAATAGGCACTGCAAATAAATAAGGTACTATATCCGCTGAAAGTGAATGAGAAAACAGTACAACTTCCGAATTCATAAAATAAAGATAACTTTTCATACTTCCTTTAATTATCTTATTCCCGGGTATCTGATTAAAAACGGGAGCATTTTTATTTACTATCCAGAATGTTTCTATCTCTTTTTTTGTCCTTAAATACTCATACATTGCCCGTCCATTATCTACATACAGTTCTCCTGCATTTCCCCCTATCAGCCATATTCTTCTATTTCTAAATTTATTTTTTGTAAAAGGATACAGCAGATATGCCAATATCATATTTACAAGACATTTTATTTTGTCCATTGCTTTGAAAGTATCCCATAAATCAAAAACAATTTTATTAACATAAATATAATATATTTTAAAAATTT
>CALIJH010000120.1 GCA_938017765.1 uncultured Leptotrichia sp. | reverse complement strand
ATATACGGAATTTTACATTTTTTTATGTTATTTGTCAATCAGATTTATTATATAATAGATAAAATTATATATAGAATACAAAAGAAAAAAATCACGTAATATACTATAAACATTTTATATTTATATCTAAGCTAAAAATAATGATAAAAAATTATTATAACTATAAAAAATAACAATTATTATTAGTTTTAATTCCTGAAAATATTAAAATAAAAGAAGTTTTGAGAAAGTATATTGAAGTAAAAATTGAAAAAATGAGAAAAAAGTAACAATTTTAAAAAAACCTTTGATTTTCTTGACAAAATGAGTTATAATAAAAATGTAAATAGAAAAATAAAAATAAATAAAAAGTTATGTTTTAAAGAAAGGAAGTGTTCAAGGCTATGGACGCATGGAGAGATTTCAAAGGAGGTAACTGGACTGAGAAAATAGACGTTACCGACTTTATAAAACAAAATTATACGGAATATCTGGGAGATGAAAGCTTTCTTGAAGGGCCTACGGAAGCTACTGTAGAATTGTGGAACTCACTTAAGGAAAAGTTCAAAATTGAAAGAGAAAGAGGAATTTATGATGCAGAAACTAAAATTCCTTCACAGATTGACGCTTATGGAGCGGGTTATATCAATAAAGACCTTGAAAAAATAGTAGGGCTTCAAACTGACGCTCCTTTAAAAAGAGCTATTTTCCCTAATGGCGGACTGAGAATGGTAAAAAACAGCTTGGAAGCATTCGGATATAAGTTGGATCCTGCAACAGAGGAAATTTACACAAGATACAGAAAAACTCATAATGACGGAGTATTTTCAGCTTATACGGACAGTATAAAAAAAGCAAGACATACAGGGATAATAACAGGGCTTCCTGACGCCTACGGTAGAGGAAGAATTATCGGAGATTACAGAAGAGTTGCCCTTTATGGTTTGGACAGACTTATTGCTGAAAGGGAACAGCTTTTCAAAAATGATGACCCGGCAGAAATGACAGAGGATATTATAAGACAGAGAGAAGAAATATTTGAACAGGTTAAAGCATTAAAAGCATTGAAAAGAATGGCGGAAGCATATGGTTACGATATTTCAAGACCTGCCGAAACTGCACAGGAAGCAATCCAGTGGACTTACTTTGCATATCTTGCAGCTACTAAAGACCAAAATGGTGCTGCAATGAGTATAGGAAGAGTTTCTACATTCCTCGACATATATATCGAAAGAGATTTGAAAGAAGGAAGAATAACTGAAAAAGAAGCTCAGGAATTTATGGACCATTTTGTTATGAAACTGAGATTGATAAGATTTTTAAGAACTCCTGAATATGATGCACTGTTCTCGGGAGACCCTGTATGGGTTACTGAATCAATCGGAGGAATGGGACTTGACGGAAGATCCCTTGTAACAAAAAACAGTTTCAGAATTTTACACACATTATATAATATGGGTACATCTCCTGAACCTAACTTGACAGTTTTATGGAGTGAAAGCCTTCCTGAAACTTGGAAAAAATACTGTGCGAAAGTTTCCATAGATACTTCCTCGGTTCAATATGAAAATGATGATATTATGAGACCTCAATTCGGAGATAATTACGGAATAGCATGCTGTGTTTCTCCTATGACGATAGGACAGCAAATGCAGTTCTTCGGAGCAAGGGTAAATTTACCTAAAGCATTGCTTTATGCTATAAATGGCGGAAAAGACGAGAAATCAAAAATGCAGGTTACTCCTGAAGGAAAATTCCCTAAAATCGAAGGAGATTATCTTGAATATGATGAAGTCTGGGAAAAATTTGATAAACTGTTAGACTGGTTGGCTGAAACTTATGTCAAAGCGTTGAATATTATCCACTATATGCACGACAAATATTCTTATGAAGCATTGGAAATGGCTTTACATGATGTGGACATAAGAAGAACTGAAGCTTTTGGAATAGCAGGATTGTCAATAATAGCGGATTCATTGGCAGCAATTAAATACGGAAAAGTAAAAATAGTAAGAGATGAGGACGGAGACGCCGTTGACTATATAAATGAAAAAGATTACGTTCCTTTCGGAAATAATGACGATAAAACTGATGAATTGGCAGTAAAAGTTGTAAAAGTATTTATGGATAAAATAAGAAGTCATAAAATGTACAGAAACGCAACTCCTACTCAATCAGTGCTGACTATAACTTCAAATGTCGTATACGGTAAAAAAACAGGAAATACACCTGACGGAAGAAGAGCTGGAGCACCTTTCGGACCGGGAGCAAATCCAATGCACGGAAGAGATACGAGAGGAGCTGTAGCATCCCTTGCTTCAGTTGCCAAATTGCCTTTTGAAGATGCAAATGACGGAATTTCCTATACATTTGCAATAACGCCTGAAACATTAGGTAAAAATGAATTGGAGAAAAAAGGTAATCTTGTAGGATTACTTGACGGATACTTTAATCAGACAGGACATCACCTGAATGTAAACGTATTCGGAAGAGAACTCCTTGAAGACGCAATGGAACATCCTGAAAATTATCCTCAACTTACAATAAGAGTTTCAGGATATGCTGTAAACTTTGTCAAGTTGACGAGAGAACAGCAGCTGGATGTTATAAACAGAACAATATCAAATAAATTCTAATAGCTGTAATTTTAAATATATTGTTACAAGTTTTTGCCGCTTGACTGTTCTGATAGTGCATGTTGAGCGGCATTATTTACTATAAAATTTAAGAATAGGGTGTAGTGATTATGATAGGGTATATACATTCTTTTGAATCTTTCGGTACAAAGGACGGACCGGGAATAAGATTTGTCCTATTTTTACAAGGGTGTCCGCTTCGATGTTTATATTGTCATAATGTTGATACATGGAACGTGAAAGATAAAAAATATATGATGACACCCGAGGAAGTGATGAAAGAAGTTCTGAAAGTAAAAGGATTTATTAGAACAGGAGGAATTACTGTTTCAGGAGGGGAACCTTTAATCCAGCCTGAATTTGTAATGGAATTATTTCAGTTGTGCAAAAAAGAGGGTATACATACAGCTGTGGATACATCAGGATATATGTTTAATGATAAAGTGAAAGAAGTCTTGAAATGGACGGATTTAGTCTTGCTGGATATAAAACATATCAATCCGAATAAATATAAAAAACTGACATCGGTCAGTCTGGAGCATACTTTACAGTTTGCACAATATCTGTCGGATATAAATAAAACTGTCTGGGTGAGATATGTCTTAGTGCCGGGATATTCAGATGATGAAGAAGATTTACACGAATGGGCAAAATTTGTTTCTCAATTTAAAAATATTGTCAGAGTGGATATTCTTCCTTTTCATCAAATGGGTGCGTATAAATGGAAAGAAGTAGGAAAAGAGTATAAACTTGCCGAGGTCAAAACTCCGTCAAGGGAAGAAGTCAAAAAAGTGGAAGAAATTTTTAAATCTTACGGATTAAATGTCGGGATTTAATCAACAATATCAAGTTGAATTTATATAATTTCCCAAGTTTGGAAAATTTGGGAGAAATTTAATCTTCAAATTTTAAAAGAATTTCTTTTTTATCCATTTTTAAATGCTGCATTTCCACTTTGGCATTTTCAAATATTATTTGAGAGGCTTTTGTAGAATCAAGTGATTTATGTTTGTCAGAAAAATAAATCACTTTTTTTATTCCCGACTGAACAATGGCTTTTGCACATTCATTACATGGAAAATGGGTTACATAAAGAATACAGTTTTTAAGAGATTTTATACTGTTAAGAATGGCATTCAGCTCGGCATGAACAACATAAGGATATTTTGTATTGAGAAAGTCTCCTTCTTTATCCCAAGGCATATTGTCATCGGAACTTCCCATTGGGAAACCGTTGTAACCGATACCTATTATCTTTTTATCTTCATCGATAATACACGCCCCTACTTGAGTAGACGGGTCTTTACTTCTCATTCCTGATAAAAATGCTATACCCATAAAATATTCATCCCATGAGAGATAATTTTTTCTTTTAGTCATTTTATTCTCCTTTCCTTGATATTCACATTTTTTGCAGCGTATCATTTTTCTAATAAAATCTTTAATGGTATTTATTCGCAAACTACTTAATGGAGCTTTTCACTTTCATATCTGAAAATTGTGTTTCAATAATATCCGATTTGCTCAACTCTATTCCTCTCGTTATTACTTTTCCATTTTTTCTTGTTATGGTATATCCCTGTTTCAGTATATCGGACGTGGAATATTTGGATAATTTCGCAGATTTTAATTGAAGTTCGTTTTTCAGTTCTTTTAATATTTCCTTTATTCTAATATTCAATTTTTTTTCGAGAGAGCCGATATAGATTTTTTTTTCGTCCAGCAATGATTTCAGGTTTATTTTTTCAAATCTTTTTTTTCTGTATTCAAACTGTTCTCCCGCTCTTTCGGTAATCCTTTTGAGTGCTTTTGTAATTCTTTGTTCTTTTTCGATCAGCTGAAATTTCTTTTCATTTAAAATGCTTATGTAATTTTTAATGTAATAATTGTTTTTTCTTTGTTCCAGTTCTTTTTTCATAAAAGTTACTTTGTTCAGTAATAATCTGTTTACAGCGTTTTTTTTGACTGTCAGATTATTTATCAGTTCCTCTTTTACAGGAATTAATATTTCAGCAGCCTGAGTAGGAGTAGCAGCTCTTCTGTCTGCAACCAGATCTGACAGTAAATTATCAATTTCATGTCCAACTGCTGATATTACAGGGATTTCTGATTTGAAAATAGCTTCAATTACAGGCTCTTCGTTAAAAGACCATAAATCTTCTATACTTCCTCCGCCCCGTCCTACAATGAGGACATCTGTACTGAGCTGTTCCTCATTTTTCATTTTATTGAAAAATTCTATTCCTGAAGCAACCTCTGTGGCAGAGCCTTCTCCCTGAACTTTTGCGGGATAAAGATAGATATTTATATTTTTAAATCTTTTATGGGCAGTATTTATTATATCTCTTATAGCCGCTCCTGTTTCAGCGGTTACTACTCCAATATTTACCGGGAGTAAAGGAAGCGGCTTTTTATTAGCGTCATCAAAATAGCCTTTTTCAAGATACATTTTTTTCAGCATTTCCAGTTTTTCAAACAATGACCCTAATTTATTGGTTTTTTCAAGGGTTTCGGCAATTATCTGATAAGAGCCGCTTGCTTCATACACAGTAGCACTGCCCATTATTTTTACGTGGTCTCCCTCTTTCAGGTCCGTAGGAATATTTTTGTAAATATACTTAAATATCGCACATTTTACACTTGCCTTGTCGTCTTTCAACGTAAAATAAAGATGTCCCGAACGATAGTATGTAATATTTGACAATTCACCCTGAATGTATATATTTTTAAAAGTGGAAGTCCCTTCAAGAAATTGTTTTACAGCTCTGTTTACTTCACTGACTGAAAATATAGTCTGTTCCATTTTCTTTCCTCTTTTTATGATTTTTTTATTTGATTTTTCTGTTCTTTATAACAGTTTTTCTTTGTATTCTTCTTCTTTAAAACCGATTAATACAAATGCCCTGTTTACTAAGACAGGTCTTTTTAAAAGCATACCGTCGGAGGCAAGCAGCTCAAGTTTTTCCTTTTCGGTCATATCTTTCAGCTTATCTTTTAAATTCAGTTCTTTATAAACTCTTCCGCTTGTATTAAACAGTTTTTGAATGGGAAGTCCACTTTTTCTGTAAATATCTTCTATTTCTTTTGTAGTAAGTTTAGCGTCCACTATATGTCTTTTTTCATAACCTATTTTGTTTGTATCAAGCCATTTCAATGCTTTTTTGCATGTGCTGCACGTCGGATAATAATATATTCTCATTTATTCTGCTCCTTAAATATTTTTGTTTTATGTTTCTTAGTTTTTTGTTTTTTCTGAAGATAAAAAAATCAAACTATAAAGGGAATATTTTTATTCAAATTATTTTTCTTTTATCTTTTAATAACCATTTTTTGATCATAACTCCAATATCAGTTTTTTCAGTTCATTCATTTTATCACGGAGTTTTATGGCTTCTTCAAAATTAAGCTCTTCAGCCATTTTCCTGATTTCTTTATCCAGTCTTTTAATCTCTTTTTCGATTTCAGCCTGATTTTTATAGTCTTTTTTGATTTTATCCACACTATCTTCTTTTATAATTTCATAATCTACGATAGATTCGGCTATTTCCCTTTCGATAGATTTAGGATTGATATTATTGTCTATATTGTACTGTTCCTGAATTTTACGACGACGATTGACTTCGTCAATAGCTTCTTTCATAGAACCTGTAACAGTATCGGCATAAAGAATGACGTGTCCTTCTACATTTCTTGCGGCTCTTCCCATTGTCTGAATCAGTGAACGTCTTGAACGTAAATATCCTTCTTTATCGGCTTCAAGGATTGCCACGAGCGAAACTTCGGGAATGTCCAAACCTTCTCTCAGTAAGTTTATTCCGACTAATACGTCAAATTCTCCTTTTCTTAGTCCTCTTATTATTTCAGTTCTTTCAAGCGTATCAATGTCCGAGTGCATATATTTTACCTTTATTCCGTATTCCAAATAATAGTCTGTCAGCTCTTCAGCCATTTTTTTCGTAAGGGTGGTAACTAAGATCCTTTCTTTTTTTGCAGTCCTTATTTTTATTTCGTCCATTAAGTCGTCAATCTGATTTTTTGTAGGTTTTATTTCAATGCTTGGCTCTACAATGCCTGTAGGTCTTACAAGCTGTTCGATTATTTCATCTTTTGAATGTTCCAGTTCATAATCGCTGGGAGTGGCGGAAATATAGACCACTTGAGGTACTTTGGCAAAAAATTCTTCAAATTTTAAAGGTCTGTTATCAAAAGCACTTGGCAATCTGAAACCGTTATTCACAAGGGATTCTTTTCTTGCCCTGTCTCCTTTGTACATCCCATTTATTTGGGGAACCGATATGTGTGATTCATCAAGAAAGACTACCATATCATCAGGAAAGTAATCGAGAAGTGTGTCGGGAGCTTCTCCCTCCGATTTTCCCGTCAAGTATCGGGAATAATTTTCTACACCTTTACAATATCCGATTTCTGCTATCATTTCAAGGTCATAATCAGTTCTCTGCTTAATTCTCTGAGCTTCGAGAAGTTTGTTCTGTTTTTCAAAAAAATTTATTCTGTCGTGTAATTCCGATTTTATACTTTCAAACATTTTTTCAGAATCTTCGGTGGATAAATAGTGAGTGGCAGGCATTATTGTCAGTCTTTTTATTTCTCTTATTTTCTGTCCTGTGAGAGTGTTGATTTCGGCAATACTCTCCAAATCATCTCCGAAAAATTCAAATCTGTAACCCGTATCCTGATAGCTTGGGTGCAAGTCGAGAACATCGCCTTTCACTCTGAATTTTCCCCTTTCAAAGGCGATATCGTTTCTTTCGTATCTGAGGGAAATGAGCCTCCTTATAAGCTCGTTTCTGTCAAAGCCTGTGGACACATCGATAGGAATGGAACGTTTTTTATATGCCTCGGGAGATCCCAGACCGTATATGGCTGAAACCGATGCAACTATTATGACGTCGCGACGATTTAAAAGGGCTGCTGTTGCCGCATGACGCAGTTTGTCTATTTCGTCATTTATAGAAGAATCCTTTTCTATGTAAGTATCAGTTTGCATTATGTACGCTTCGGGCTGGTAGTAGTCATAGTAGGAAACAAAGTATTCTACTGCATTTTCAGGGAAAAACTGCTTGTACTCGTTATACAGCTGGGCAGCCAGTGTCTTATTGGGAGCCATTATTAATGCAGGTCTGTTTATCCTTTCTATTACGTTTGCTACGGTAAAAGTTTTTCCTGACCCCGTTACTCCGAGAAGTATTTGGTCAGTGATACCGTTTTCAATATTTTCCACAATTTTATCTATTGCCTGAGGCTGGTCGCCTGTAGGCTGAAATTTTGAGTGTATTTTAAAATCCATATTCTTTTTTCCTTTTAAAAAAATTTCCCCTCCATTTCTTATAATTATAGCAAAAAAGCTGTGAAAATTCCACAAAAAGTGATATAATAAGGCTATAATTTTGGAAAAGAGGAAACTAATATGAAAGAAATAAAAAATGAAAAAATCGGATTAGTTCTCGAAGGTGGAGGATTAAGAGGGATTTTTACAGCAGGGGTACTGGATTTTTTTCTTGAAAAAAATATAGAATTTGACGGCTGTATAGGAGTATCTGCGGGAGCCTGCCATGCGTGCAGCTATTTGTGCAAACAGTATAAAAGGGCATATAACGTATCAGTGGATTATCTGGATGATAAAAGATATTGCAGCTTTTACAGTTTGATTAAGACAGGGGATTTATTCGGAGTGGATTTTGTTTACGGAGAAATTCCTGATGTACTGAACCCTATTGATAATGAAACTTATCTCAAAGGAAATACTGAATTTCAAGCGGTTATAACTAATTGTCGGACAGGGGAAGCCGAATATCCCTATGTAAAAGATATGAAAAAAGATGTAGATTATGTGAGGGCTTCGAGTTCATTGCCTTTTCTTTCGAGAATGGTAAAGATTGACGGGGAACTTTATCTTGACGGTGGTATATCGGACGCTATACCTATAAAAAAGTCCATAGAAAACGGTAATACGAAAAATATTATAATAATGACAAGGGATAAAAATTATCGTAAAAAACAGAGCAATCTGGGGAAAATTTCTGCAATAAGATATAAAAAATATCCTAAACTTGTAGAACTTATGAATACAAGATTTTCAAGGTATAATGAAACTCTTGAGTACATATATGAGCAGGAAAAAAAGGGAAATGTATTTATTATTCAGCCTGAAAAACCTTTAAATCTCGGAAGAATAGAAAAAAACAGGGAAAAATTGACCAATGTCTATAATGAGGGTCATAAGGAAGCGGAAAAAAGATATGAAGCAATGATAAAATATCTTTCGGAATAGAAAAAACTGAAATCATTTTGAAATTTGGAATATTCTTAGAAAAATAAGATATAATTAATTTAGAAAAATTTTCCATATCGGCATAATAGAGAAAATCGGAACAATTTGAAAAAATAAAATATCCTCAAATTATTTAAGTATTAGAGATTTCAGGATATGAAAAAAGGAACAGAAATGAAAACACAGAAAATTCAGAAAAAATGGTATAAACTTGACGCTTTTGCGAAAACTTATTCATCAATAATAAGCGAGGGAAGGACAACTTGTTTTCGGTTGTCCGTTTTGCTGTCCGAAGAAATAGATGTCGGACTGCTCAAAAAAGCGGCTCTGAGTTTGCAGGAAAAGTACCCTTTTTATAATTCCGAGCTGAAAAAAGGAATTTTTTGGAATTATTTACAGCATAAAAAGGAGGATTTTCAAGTAGAGCCTGAAAACACTTATCCGTGTACAGATATAAAAAAGAAAAATCCTTTGAGAATAATTTATTACAGAAAAAAAATATCTGTGGAAATTGCCCATTTTCTCACTGACGGAGTAGGAGCGGCAGAATTTTTAAAGGATTTGACTGAAAAGTATCTAAATTTAAAATATTTCAGTGATAATGATAATAATAAAGATGATGATTTTTCAAAAGTTCCAAAAGACAGTGAAAATAATAATAGTAAAAACAATAATAGAAATAGTTTTTTAAAAAATAATAAAAATAATACAGATGATATAGATAAGAATAATAAGTCCGTAAAATCGGAAGAAAACATAATAAATTCCGAAAATACGGATTATGTAGATTTATATAGTAAATATATGAGAAAAGTAAATAAAGAAAAAACTATAAAATCGGCATTCCATTTACCGATAAAAATATTGGAAAAAGGTCAGTATCATATAACGACGGGAGAAATAGCTTTAGAAAGTATAAAGAAAGAAAGCGAGAAATATAATACAACTGTAGGGAAGTATCTTCTGGCAGTATATTTTAAGGTTCTCCTTGATAAATATCCGAATATAAGAAAACAGATTGTAATAGGAGTTCCTGTGGATTTGAGAAAAATATTTTCAGAAAAGACTTACAGAAATTTTTTTATAAATATAACTCCGAGTATCGACCCCAGTTTAGGCAGTTACAGCCTTGAAGAGATTATTGAATATCTCAAAAATTATTTTAAAATGAAAGTAACAAAGAAAGAATTTTATAAAAGTATTTATAAAGCTATAAATCCTATGAGAAATATTTTTGTAAAGTCAATTCCTTATTTCATAAAAAGAATTTTTTATCCTTTTGTATTTGACTATTATGGCGAAAAAGGCTATACTACAGGCTTTTCAAATCTCGGAATTTTGAAAATGGATGAAAAATATTTTCAATATATAAAAGGATATAGATTTTTACCGCCTCCAAGTAAAAGATGTAAAATAAAAATAGGAATTATAAGTAATGATGAAAAAGTCTATCTGACATTCGGAAATCTGACTACAAATCATGAAATAGAAAGGGAGTTTTTTGTATATTTAAGAAGAAGAGATATAAAATCAAAAATAATAACAAATTATTAGATATTCTTAAACTTGATAAAGGAAATAATAAAAATGACAAGCTACGAGATTTAGCAATAAATACTGTTACAAAAGCAAACAATACATTATTGTGTGAATTATCTGATTTTACAAAAGAACAGCAAAATTTTATTTCTAGTAAACTTTCAGAATATATGACAAATAGAAAAAATACTTTGATGACTTCTAAGAATGAAACAGAGAAGATATTAGCAAGTTTAGAAAAAGATGACAACGAAAGAACACAATTAAAAAATTATTATGGAAATTTGTTGAATGAAATAAATTTATTGGGAAAAATTTTAAATTTAGGTGGTAAATAAATGAAAAACAGAAAAAAATTAATTGGAGATTTTTTATTTTTTTCAAAAAATGAAGGTAAAAAAATAAATGAAAAAACAAATGATATTTTAAAAAATCAAGAAGAAATAAAAAAGGACATAACTGAAATAAAGCAAATATT
>CALIJH010000119.1 GCA_938017765.1 uncultured Leptotrichia sp. | reverse complement strand
AATTTTTTATTATTTTTTAAATTTTTAAAAACAGCTTCTATACATTTTTTCTTATATTCAGTATGAGGATGAACATATAGATTTAAAGTTGTATTTATCGAAGAATGCCCTAATATTTCTGAAACAGTTTTATAATCTACTCCTAATTCAATAGATTTTGTAGAAAATGTATGGCGAAGAGAATGAAATTTTAGTTTAGAAATCTTCAAGCATTCTAAAATTTTGTAATAATATCTTCTATATGTGCATGGTTCAATATATTTTTCTTTTCCTGAAAGTAAGTAATTTTCATCATTTATTTTAAATTTTTTCATCATATTTACAAGCTCTTTTCCAAGAGGAATTGTCCTATGTGATGATTTTGTTTTAGGTGTAGAAATAATAATTTTAGTACCTTTAAAATTTTTTTCTTTTAAATATATTCTTTGAATAGTATGATTTATAGTTAATACTTCTTCATTTAAATTTATGTCTTTCCATTTTAATCCGCATATTTCTCCTAATCTCAATCCTAAGTTTAGACAAATTAGTAATCCTAAATTTTTTTTATTTAAATTTAAAGTAATATAATTAAAAAGTGATTTCTGCTCTTCAGACGTAAAAATTTTTATATTCTCTAATTTTTCATTTGTTGGAAATTTACAAACCAGCAATTTTTCCTTTATAATATTTTCTTTCATTGCATAATTTAAACTTGATTTTATAATAGATATTATATCTTTAACACTTTTTCTTGCTAAACTTCCTTTTCTATCAAGTCTTCCTGAAGTCAATTTTTCAAAAATCAAAGATTGTAAATCAGAACTTGTAATTTCATCTAATTTTTTTTGTCCAAGAGATGTTTTTATATGATTTTCAATAATATTCGTGTACGTAGCATAAGTAGATTCTTTTAAAAAAGGTTTTTCCTTTTTCATCCATAGTTCCAGCCATTCAGAAAATTTTATTTTTTCCATCTTATCATTTCTCCTTTATTTTAGATATGGCAATATTTTAAACTATAATTCTTAATTTTCATTAAGTATAGAACTTAAGGACTTAATCAAATAATTTTTGAAATAAAAAAGCCACTTTTAAATCTATCAAGTGGCTTTCAACATTCTTATCTATTTTCTAAATACTCCGCAATTTCTCTCACTGTTTTTTCGTCGGTTTCAATAATTTCAAATTCACTAAACTCTTTTAATCCCATATTTACATTTTCCTTTTTATATTCCATTAGGCTTTTTTTAATCTTTTTGGCGGACAGATGAAACGCCTTTGCTCCTGTAAATTCTATTATTTCTCCTATATTTCCTATATTAAGTCCTGCTCCTACAAGGATTTCAGGTTGATTTTTGTTATCTGTCTCCGAAAGATCGACTAATTCTTTCAACAGCTCCTTACCTTTCAGACAGTTTTCCTGCTGTCCTGATGTAAGTATTGTCTTTACCCCTAATTTCTTTAGCTCATTAAATGCTTTTATCGGGTCTTTACATACATCAAAAGCCCTATGGAATGTTATCGGTATATTTCCCGCCTTGGAAATAAATCTTTTCATACTTTCTATGTCTATTTCTCCATCTTTGATCAAAGCTCCTGTAACTATTCCGTCAGCTCCTAATTCTCTGAACATTTTTATTTCATTTTCTATAATGTTCAATTCATATTCCGAATAGAGAAAATCTCCAAATCTTGGTCTTATAAGAATATTTATCGGAATATTTACATTTTTTCTGATTTCTTTAAAAAGACTTTCCGTAGGTGTAGTCCCGCCAATTATGAGATTACTGCATAACTCCAACCTTGTTCCTCCGCCTTTTTCAGCATTTATAGCTGATTCTACGCTATCCACACATATTTCAAGGGTATATTTTTTCATTTTCATCTTTCCTTATCTTAATCTTCATTATTTTAAATTCAACAATAATTTTTAATTTTTAAAATCTAAATCTTTTCCATAATTCTTTTTCTTCTGTTAAAAGTAGCTATTTTATCTATTCCATATTTTTTCACATATTCTACAGCTTTTTCAATATTCATCCCTACATGTTCGGGATAATGAGCATCACTTGACAATATTACAGGAATATTGCATTTCCCTACATATTTCATAAAATCATTATAAGGGGTTATTTCTTTTATCGGATATCTGTAGCTTGTTCCCGTATTTACATCCACCGTCATATCATTCTTTTTAAGCATTTCAGCAGTCTTTTCAAGTAATATTTCCACATCTTTTTTGTCAGGAATATTATTAAACAGCCTTAAATTAAAAGGATGTCCAAGTATATCGTAAAATCCTGTATTAATCACATTTTCAATTTCTTCCGTATAATTTTTCCATATATCAGTTAAATTTCTTTCCGTAAATTTATGCTTTAGACTACTGAAATCAAATCCCCAGCCATTAATAAAATGAACGGAAACTATTAAATAGTCCCATTCATATTTCGATAATATTTCTTTCACTTTTTCCTGATTTCTGAAATTACAAACTTCCAGTCCTATTTTCACTGGGTATCCTTTTGATTTCAGTTTATTCATAAAACAGACATATTCATCCAAAGTATGCACAAATTTTGACTTGGAGTTATCAAGCCATTTTTTTTGAAATTCTCCTGTTTCAGAGTTATCAAGAATAAGTTCATCATAGTATAAATCTCTGAATTCTTTAAAAGCGTGAGTATGTTCACTTATCCCTATTTCAAACAGTCCTTTATTTTCAGCCTGCCTAAAAAAAAGACTTACCCATTCTTCGTCATAATCCCCGTACTCAAAGTGCATATGATAATCAGTCAGCATAACTGTTCCACTCTTTTCGTTTTAACTTAGTTTTAGCTATATTTGAAAATCCCTACTCTACAACTCTCCATTCATTTCCTTCTTTTACAAATTTAACTGTAGAAGTTGCAATATTAACTTTCTTTGTATTTTTCAGATAATTATATTCTAAATTTATGTACGCCTCTATATCTACTTCCACTTCCCCTTTAAGTTTTTTTATTTTTGCATATTTTTCGAGATTTTCATTCAAATGTTTATTCAGAGCTTCTTCATCATATCCTTTTATAAGGAATACGACATCTCCTGTATTACCGTTTTCATTTACTTTATAAACGGAAACTTCAAACTGTTCCAGTAACATTGTATTTGTTTCTTCCCATTTTTTAGCAAGTTCTTTATCTCCTCTTGAGCCTACATATTTATCCACATCAACATTTATTGTCTTAAGCATTTCCCTCGAACCGTAATTTGAAATTTCCTGCATTGCTTTAGCATAATTATCCGCCGCTTCATTTAATGTTTTAAATTTCTTAATTCCTGTAGCTTTTCCTGCCGTTTTTGCTGTCGTTTTCTGATTAACGGCTTTTACTCCTGTCTTTGTATTCGTTGGATTTGTCGTACCTGTTGCAGCTTTATTCGGAACAGCTTTCACAGGATGAGCCGCTTGTGCAGGTTTTGCCGTTGTTCCCGCTGCTGCTTTTGCAGGGGCTTTCTTTGCCGGAGTTGCTACTACCGCTTTCTTTTGTGTTTGAGCAGCAGGCGCCGCAATCATTACTCCTTGAGCCAAAATTAATAATGTAACTAAAGTTTTTTTCATTATATCCTCCTAATATTTATTTAAAAATTTATTTATACTTTCTTTTTTTACATATTCAAATTCCTTAATAGAATTTTCTTCAAAAATATTATAATTCTTTTTCAGCTCTTCCACTGCGAAATTTAATATTTCCCCTTTTCTTATTCTTCGGGAAAGACCGTAAAAAGCTCTTTTCAAAATATCAATATCTCCATATCCCGATAAAATTCTCTCAGAGTTTATCCATTTAAATGTATTCTTAAAATCTTCAGAAAAATACTGACTATTTTGATTTATATTATACAATATTTTTGTTTCAATATCATTAATATTTTCATTGAATAATCTATAAAAATTTCGGGATAAAAAATGATCTATAAACATATCCGAAACAATTCCCTTAAAAATACCAAATTTTCGGCTCAACAAATCATCCAGATAATTTTCCTGTCTATCGGAAATACTGTCTATCATTCTGTGAAGAATAAGCCCCTCTTTCAACTCATCAGGAAGATTTATTTTTTCTATTACTCCTTTATAAAAATCTCCCGCAAAATTTCCATATAAAGTTTTTTTACCGTATTTTTTATCAATTTCAAGAGAAATCATCGAATGCCCTAAAAAATTCATATCCGCCTCTTTTTTTATCTTTATTGCTAATCTACTCTATTTCTTCCAAAGCAAGTTTTGCTTTTTTCAACTTTGCAAGTCCTGCAAGGGATGTCTCTTTATAATTAGAGTGTAAATCTTTCCCTGTCTGCAACATTGTTTCCACAACTTCATCAAGGGTAATCAGGTGATTTTCCCCTCCAGACATCAGGCTGTACTGGGCACAATCCATAGCTTTTGCAGCATATATCGCATTTCTTTCGATACACGGGATTTGAACATATCCAAGCATAGGGTCGCAAGTCATTCCCAGACAATGTTCCATGCCGATTTCAGCGGCATATTCTATTTCCTTAATGTTTCCTCCCATTATATAAGTCGCCATTCCTGCTCCCATTGAACACGCCACCCCGACTTCTCCCTGACAGCCTACTTCGGCACCTGAGATCGAAGCATTCTGCTTATAGACATTTCCTATTATTCCGGCAACTGCCAATGCTTTTAAAATCTGTTCTTCGCTCAAATTATTTTCCTGCTGAAAAGTTTTCAGTACGGCGGGAATTAATCCTGAAGCCCCACAAGTAGGCGCCGTTACGACTTTACCCGCACTCGCATTTTCTTCGGAAGCTGCCAGTGCGTAAGAATAAACTCTTCCTTTTATGTCTTTGAAAGGAGATTTCAAATATTTTTCATAAAACATCTTTGCTTTTCTTTCCAGTTTTAATTTTCCATGTAACAGTCCTTCGGTATTCAATCCTCTGTAAATAGCCTCGTCCATAGTTTTCCAGATGTTTTTCAGATAATCCCAGATTTCTTCCCCTTCGTATCTTTCCACATATTCAGACAAATCTATATTTTCTTTTTCACAATATTTTATTATTTCATCAAAATTTTTTTGAGGATATATATGCTCCACATTGGCATTTTTATTTAAATCTTCTCCGTCCTTTGCCTCGACTATACTTCCTCCACCTACTGAAAAAAATAATGCCTGTTCCATAGGATTTTCAAAATTTTTATCTTCACTTTTATAAACAAAAAATCTCACTCCGTTTGTATGAAATTCAGGTACTATTTCAGGCATAAATTTTACTTCTATATTATCCTTTTCAACATTTTGCAAAGTTTCTTTTATAATGTAATCTGTCAAATGCCCTTTTCCCGTAGCTGCCAAACTTCCATAAAGTTCGGCTTTATATCTCAAATTTTCTCCATATTTTTTTTCCACTCTTTTTTTAAATAATGAAGCAGCTCTTTCAGGACCCATTGTATGACTGCTTGAAGGTCCGTTCCCGATTTTATAAAACTCTCTTAAAGTTTCCAAGTATATTCCTCCTACTTCAAATTATCCTCTGTATGTTCATTATATAACATTTTTCATTATTTTCAAATACTATTTTTAAAAAAATACCCGATTTATCAATAAAAATTAATAATATTGACAATATCGGGTATTTTATTATTTTATAATCATTTTGATAATAAATAACATCGAATTTTATTTTGAATTTCTTCTGTAGATATTTTAATTGGTTTAGTCTAAAATTAGATAACATCAAAATTTCACTATGATAGTTTTCAATTATTTATCTTATTATAATCATACCAAAAATACAAAATAGAAAAAGTATACTTTATAAAACATCTTTCTATTTCTCAAGTTTAAAGCCCTGTGTTTTCAAAGTATCTTTTACTTTTTCAAGTCTTGACTCTCCGTAATAATTTACTATACTTTGTTTGTAGGAAGGCATTTGAGGCAGTCCGTTTTCATCCCACCATTTTCTATATTCTACTTCAAATTCTTCTACACCTTGTTCCACTTTTTTCTTATCGTATTTTTCTTCAAAAGAAAAACTTTCAAAAGGAACTCTCGGTTTTGGAGATTTCAATTTATTTTCAGCAGGTACTCCTATTGTTGTTCCTAAGATAGGAAATACATACTTAGGTAAATCAAATAACTCGCATACTTTTTCAGGATTTAATCTTATTCCTCCTATTGCAGTTGTTCCGTAACCCAATGATTCTGCTGCTGTCTGTATAGCACTTGGCATTATGCCGGCATCTACTGCCCCTACAATCAGTCCGTCTACAGTTTCAGGTACGGCAATCTTATTTCCTGTACTTTCTGCTGCATATGCCGCCCTATGATAATCAACTAATATAAGCACAAATACATCTGCTGTTTCTACCTGTTTCTGTCCTCCTGACAATTCAGCCAGTTTTTTATAGTTTCTTTATCCCTTACAGCTATTAATGATATTTGCTGACTATGAGTTGAATTTGGACATCTCTGTGCTGTTTTTAAAATCAATTTCAGATCTTCATCTTTTACTTTTTCCCCTGTAAATTCTCTTACAGATCTTCTTTCCTGTAATTGTTTTATAACTTCGTTCATTTAAATCATCTCCCATATTTTTATATACAAAATAATAACATATTTTAGAAATTGTTTCAATCTTTTTTAGTTTCGTATTTCAGCTTCAAATAAAACTATAAATTATGAAAATTAGACTTACTTATTATATGTTTTTTTTACTTTATATTATATTTTCAGATAAAATTTACAGAAAAACTGCTATTTTAAATTATATACTTGATATTTCAGATAAAACTGTTATAATTAACGTATAAATAAATTATGCGAAAGGACAATTTATGCAGAAATTCAGACTGATTATTTTAAATATTAGTATCTCTCTTTTGATTTTATCCTGTGTTTCCTTACCTGAAGGACTTTCTACAAAGTCAGAAATCTATAATGCCGACAATGTAGACTTTTATTATGACCTCACTTATCAGAAAGACGGAAAAACTGAATATGAAAGACAGATATGGGAACAGGCATATGATATACTTGACAATGCAAAAGAATTTTTTTTAATGGATATTTTTGTCTTTAATGATTTTCTTGGAAAAGGTGTCAGGGAAAAGCTTCATCCCTTAAACATTGCGGAAGAATTTTCTGAAAAAATTTTGGAAAAAAGAAAAAAAGACCCTGACGTGGAGATTTATCTTATTCTTGACGAAAGTAATACTTTTTACGGAGCTTTTGACAATAAAACCCATAAAAAATTGGAAGAAGCAGGAGTTCATATAGGTTATGTGGATTTGGCAAATTTAAGGGATCCTATGCTTACTTATTCTACGATATGGAGATTGTTTATAAGACCTTTCGGCAATCCTAAAAATAAAGGAAAAACGAAAAATCCCGTTTATGAAGGTACTGACAAAGTAACTATAAGAAGTATATTAAGGGCTTTAAATGCAAAAGCTGACCATAGAAAACTTATTATGAATGAAAACACTGCAATGCTGACTTCGGCAAATCCCCATGCAGAAGGTTCAAGACATTCCAATGTAGCTTTCAAATTTTCATCACCAATTTTAAAAGATATTTATTCTGCCGAACAGTCTGTCGCTAAAATTACCAAACCTGACGGAAGCTTAAAACAACAGCTTCCTGACAGAGATTTCAGCAATATCCCTTTTTCAAATAACAGTAAAATTAAACTGCAATATTTTACTGAAGGACAGACTGCCCTTGATATTTCAAAAGAACTGGCTGAAACAGGTATCGGAGATAAAATAATAGTTTCTCAGTTTTTCCTCGCAGACAGAGAAATGATAAAAGGACTAAAAAAAGCTGCTAAAAGAGGAGCGGAAATCCAAATAATTCTCAGTAACTCAAAAGCAGGAATTCCTAACAAAGCTTCTGCGGGTGAGCTTATGAAATACGCACGAAAACATAATTACAAAATAAATGTAAAATTTTTTAACAACGGAGAAGAAAAATATCACGTAAAAATGTTGTCCATACTCAAAAAAGATTATATGATTACTTATGGAGGCTCAACAAATTTCACAAGAAGAAATATGAGAAACTATAATCTCGAAAATGAGCTGAAAATTATATCGGCATATGACCAAAATATTTCTAAAAATATTCTTGACTATTATGACAGATTATGGACTAACAGAGACGGAGAATTTACTTTACCTTATGATAAGTATAAAAATGAAAAAATCATCAATGATTTATTGTTCAGATTTATGGAAATGAACGGATTTAGTGCTTTCTAATATTTCTGACAACTAAATAATAAATGGAGCTGTCTTATTAGACAGCCCCATTTTTATTATGTGATGAGTATTCTTTATTTGATTTTTAAACTAAAATTTTATATTTCAAATAGATTTATATTGTAAATCTGTTCTTTTATAAATTTCTTACTAATATCTTATCTACTTAACAAATATCTTTCCCAAATAAATCTTTTTTTTACAAATATACAAATAAAACAAAATATTTTTGAATCTATATTTTTCATTAAAACACATCTTTATCTGACAGTTTCGCATCTTTTTCTTTAAACATTTCAAGCAATTTCTCAACCGTAAGATTTTTTTTCTCTTTTTCTTTTATATCAAATATAATTTCTCCTGAATGAAGCATTATAAGTCTATTTCCGTAATTTATCGCGTCCTGCATATTATGAGTAATCATCAGACTTGTTATATTATTTTTTTCCACAAGTTCTTTTGTTTTTTCTAATATTATTTCGGAAGTTTGCGGGTCAAGGGCTGCCGTATGTTCATCCAGCAGCAGTATATCGGGATGATTTAACGTCGCCATTATGAGCGACAGACATTGTCTTTGCCCTCCTGAAAGCAGTCCTACCTGAGTAAAAATCTGATTTTCCAGTCCCAAGCCTATACTTTTAAGCTGTTCTTTATAGAAATCCAGATTTTTTACATCCAGACCGAATGTAAAATTAAACTTTTTCCCTTTATTTTTAGCCATTGACAGGTTTTCCAAAACCGTCATAGAGGGAGCAGTTCCTTGTGTAGGATTTTGATATACTTGGGAAATCCATTGAGACCTTTTATATTTCTCAACATTTGTTATATTTTCCCCATTCATAAATATTTCCCCGCTGTCAGGAATAACCTGACCGTTCAGCACATTCAGCAATGTCGATTTTCCTGCACCGTTACTACCTATAATTGTTATAAAATCTCCGTCTTCTATTTTTAGATTGAGGTTATTAAACACCTGTTTTTCTGTTCCCAATTCGGAAAAGAAGGTTTTATATAAATTTTTTATTTCTATCATTTTATATCCCTCTTTCCTTTTCGATTAATTTTGCTTTTTTCTTACTTTTTCTTAATTTTGACGCGATTTCATTCCATAATATTACAGTCAGAATTATAGCTGTAAATATTTTTACATCTGTAGGTTTTATTTCAAGTATGCTCTTCATATTATCACTCAATTTTAATGTATCATATATACTCTTAGTCCAGTTATTTGACATCAATGCCACATTTATTATGGAATAATAGAGTAAAGAACCTAATACAACTATTGATATTTCGTTCACTGCCTGTGATTTTTTGATAATTCCGAGACCTAATATTATAGCCGCAAGCCCGATTACGATAGTTCCTACCCCTAACTGCAAATCAGCTACTTTTATCGACTGGGCGTACAATGCTCCCGACAATGCTACAAATCCATTTGAAATCATCAGCCCGAATATTTTCAGTCTTTTTTCATTTACTCCCAGACTGACAACAAGTTGCTCATTATTCCCTAAAGCTCTAAGGGCAAAACCAAATTTTGATGTAAGTATATAGTCCAGTATCATTTTCAGTATAAATACTATTAATACTGTCAACATCAGTTTGATATCTTTGGAAAAGAAAACATATATTATTAAGGATATGACAAGAACAGCATATACACTTATCGTCCTCACAACATACTTATTTTCTTTTATATTATAGTCATACAAACCTTTTAATACAAGCAATATTATAAAAATTACCGAAAATAATACAAAACTTTTATCATAAGAAATTATTTCATATATACTTCTCTCAGGAGGAATAAAAGTGTTTGAAACTCCTATGATCCTGTAATTTATACTGTAAAGACCTGTCATAACTATTATACCCGACAGCAGCCCTTCGATATTCAGATATACGTGCAATGCACCTGTTACATATCCCGCAAGCATTCCTCCTGCTGTTGCCATTACGAGTCCCATCACAGGATTGGTAATACCGAAAAATCCGTCTTTTGAAAGGGCAAATGCTGCAAATATAAATGCTCCCATTGGAAATGTCCCGTCTACGGACAAATCAGGAAAATCAAGTATTTTATATGTTATGTACACTCCCATTACCATAATTGAATATATGAAACCTGTTTTTATAGCATCAGGCATACTCTGTATAAACACTAACAATAAATCATTCATTTTCTCTAAACTTCCTTTTTCTTTTTTATCAGTTTCTATTTTATCAGTTCAGCATTTGTCAATGCAGGATTTTTAAGGTCTATCCCTATCGCTTTGGCTGCATTTTCATTCAAATACAAAGTAACTTTTTTGGATGTTTCAAAAGGTATTTCAGAAACAGGTTTTCCTTTTAGTATTTCTATTGCCATTTCTCCTGTTCTTTTTCCCAGTTCAAAATAATCCAGTCCTATTGTGAATAATGCCCCTTGCTCAACGGATGATTTTTCACTTGATATTACGAGTTTTTTAGCATTATTGGCTTCGGATGTTATCAGTTTTATCGCAGAAACGACAGTATTATCTGTCGGAAGATACAATGCATCAGTTTTTTCAAGCAAAATCTTTGTAGCCTGAGATATTTCGCTAAGAGAAGTAACTCCCTGTACTTCCACTTCCAAATTTTTCTCTTTTGCTCTATCCTGAATTTCTTTTACCTGAACGACAGAATTCTGTTCCGACGGGTTATATAGAACTCCAATTTTTTTCACTTCAGGTTTCAGTTTTAGAAGTAATTCCAGCTGTTCTCCTACATTATCCAGTTTATCACTTGTTCCTGTAACATTTTTATTTAATATTTTTGCACTTGCAGGGTCCGTTACAGCTGAAAACATTACAGGTATATCCGATATATTATTTGCCAGAGCCTGTGCCGACGGTGTCGATATACCGAAAACCAAGTCCATTTTCGCGCTCTTAAAGTTGTTTGCTATCAAATTAGCATTGGAAATATTACCTTCGGCATTTTTTTCATCAAAATCGACTTTTATTCCTGCTTCTTCAAATGCCTTTTTAAATCCGTCCTTTACCAAATCCAGCGACGGATGTGTTACTATCTGAGTAATACCGATTTTATAACTTTTTCCTTCCGATTTGGTATCCGTTTTTGTTTCTTTTTTTTCTTCCTTGCTTCCGCATGCTAAAATCATTAGACAGCCTAATATTAATAATAATATCTTTTTCATATATTCCTCCACACTTTCTTTTAATTTATCATTTTTGCTTTATTTTTTATCTCTTCAGGTAAAACAACACCTAATTCATTTAATGTTTCCGAATTTATCGTAATTTCTCCTAATTCCATTGTTTTATATTTGATTTCTGAAGGTTTTTTATTATTTTTCAAGATTTCTACTGCTATTCTTCCTGCCTCTTTCCCCATTTCATAGTAGTCAACCCCTTGGGTAATTAAAGCTCCTCCTTTGACGTGAGCCGCTTCCGCCCCAAAAGCTATTTTTTTTGAAGCCTTTGCTTTATCAGTTATAAGATTTATAACCGAAGCTACCAAGTTATCAGTCGGGAGATATATCGCATCACTTTCCCTTATAAGCATATCGGTTACTTGAGGAATTTCACTTATTTGAGAAACACTTTTTTCAACTACAGTCAATCTAAGCTCTTCAGCTGCTTTTTTCAAATCTTCCACCTGAACTTTTGAATTAGGTTCCGAAGAATTGTATATTACTCCGACTTTTTTTATTTGACTGTTTATTTTTAACAGTAATTCCAACTGTTGCTTAATGTCCACTCTGTCGCTTATTCCGGTAATATTTTCTTTTATAATCCCTGCTGACTGCGGGTCAGTAATCGCCGAAAATACTATCGGTATATCTCCTGTGGCCTGAGAAACTGACTGAGTTGTAGTCGTCGCAATGGAATATATCAAATCTTCTTTTGAATTTACAAAATTACTTGCTATCAGATTTGCAGTCGTTATCTCTCCATTGGCATTTTTTTCATCATACAGGACTTCCAATCCTGCTTCTTTAATCGCGTCCTTAAAGCCCTGTCTTGCACTGTCCAGAGCAGGATGAGTTACAATCTGTGTAATCCCGATTTTAAATTTTTTCTTACTTTCTTTTTTTCCGTTTTCCTGCTGCTTTCCTTCATTTCCACAATTTAAAATAAATACTGCGATTACTCCCAGTAATAATAAAATTTTTTTCATTTTTACCCTCCTACTATCCTACTTATAATTTATCTACATATATACTTTACTGTATATTAAAGAATAATATCATTTTTTTTACGAGAATGCAATAGGTTGAGAGTTATCTACCTGCTGAAAATCAGATTTTACAAAGATATTACTGATTTATATTTTTTTTTACTTTTTACTATTAATATTTTTTATCTTTAAAGTCCAATGGCATATATAATAAAAAAGATAAACTGTAAATAAAAATGTTAGACATACTCAAGAACTAAAATATTCAAGAGCAGTAGTCTAACATTTTTATTTTTCAGACTGCTATTTAGCTTTATTGACATTTCTTAAATATAAAATTCCGCCATAAGGAACTAATTTCAGTCCTTTTATTCCCGGTCTTTCGAGAATAACACGAGTACTTTCACCATAGCCCATTTTTGCTGCCGGATTTTCTTTCTCATATATATTTTCGGCTTTGACTAAAACATCTGTTTTGACGTTAATATCTTTTGTTTCAGAGGCAATTTTTATAAGTTTGTCATATTCAGAATTAGAATAAGAACCGTAATTATGAGGACTGTCTGATACAAATCTTTCAAGATAAAGTATCGGATCACTAAATCCTAACAAAATTTCGTTTTCAATAATATCAAAATCTTTTTTTCTTGATTTTAAAATTAAATCCTTATAAGACACTCTTGTAACTTTGACATCTATTCCAAGATATTTTTTTAAATTTTCTGAGAACCTGTCAATGGAATTTTCTTTAATGACAATATTTAAAACAGGCATTTTATTTATTCCTAATTCTTTTAATCCCTCATCTAATAATTCTTTTATATTTTTGTAATGATAACTCTCACTTTCAGTTTTTCCATTTTTTGCAGCTAAAGCAGAGAAATTTTTTCCATTAATACTGATGTATTCCGGAACAAATCCGTATTCTTTCCTTGTTTCTCCTGCCATTACAGCATCTATAGCCTTTCTGACCTTAGGATTACTCAATACTTTTACTTTAGTATTGAAAACATAATAATGAGAAGAACCTGTAGATAATCTCTGTGTTTCTTTCATGTCATTTTTCAGCTTGGTTCTTGAAAAGAATTGGGAATATACAACAGTTGCATCTATTCCTTTACTTTCAGCAATTCTTTTATGGTCGTCTCCGTCCCATAAACCGCCATAAACATTGATTTTATTCATTTTTATATTACTGCTGTTCCAGTAATTTTTATTTTTTTCCAACAATAATTTTCTTTTTCCTATACTTTTTATTATATAAGGTCCTGAGTATAACGTATTTTCAGGTGCTTTCCCGTATTTTTGTCCCAACTTCCCGAAAAATTCCTGCTTTAAAGGCGAAAATTCGACTTTTGCCATTAACATATCAAAATATCCTGTCGGCTTGATTAGTTCCAGTTCAATAGTCTCATTGTTATCCAATATTTTTATTCCTACATCTTCAGCTTTTACTTTTCCCTCATAAAATTTTCTGCCGTTTTTTACAAGAAAAAGAACATCTGTACTTGGAGATATTATTTCAGGATTCAGCATTCTCAACAATGCAGTTTTGAAATCTTCAGCTTTTATAGGGGTTCCGTCAGAATATTTCAAGCCTTTTCTCAGATGAAAAGTCCACTTGGTTTTATCCTTGTTTGTTTCCCACTTTTCTGCCAGTCCTGGTACTATTTTACCATTTTCATCAATTCTGACAAGTCCTTCAAATAAAAGGTCAAAAATATCAGCAGCTTCATAATTTCTGATATTTTCAGGATGTTTATCATTAAGCAGTTGAGCATCGTAAGAGTTAGGAAGAAACAGATGTACTAAATTAAAAGTATCAGGGGCACTTTCAGCAACATTATATTCAAATTTAGATCCGCTAATTGTGTCCGCCATTGTATCAAATATATTTTCTCCTGTCTTATTCTCAGAATGTGTTCCTGTCTTACTTTCGGAACATGATAAATTGAATACTCCTAATAACAGTATAAAAATTGTATACATTTTTTTCATATATATCACCTTTCTTTGCTATTTTCTTTTACAATTGTCTCTTATTATTTAGTTATATTATTTAATCATAATTTTCTTTTATCCTTTATTTCGCTTCTTTCTTATTCTTTATCATAATTTTTTTATTATAATTCTTTCTCACTTTTTGTTATTCTTATTTTTTGTTATTTTCATTACAATTCTTTTTGCTTTTTATAGACATTATAAGAACATATCCATAATAAATTATTAGTAAAATTCCCGCTATTACTCCCGACATTCTGAAAATCTGACTAAATGCTTCCATTTTCGGCACGGCATCCAGAAGTCCTCCCGAACCGCCGGTATAGTTCTTAGTATATTTTAATATATAGAAAAGTAACGCTCCTGTATATCCTATTTCAAATAACGACAGACATATTTTGACAGTTTTATTTTTCATCAAAATTACGAAAGAACCTGTAAAATTTAAAATCAGGATTATCAGTGCAGCTAAAGTATAGTACGGAAATCCCAATATTATCAAAAGTCCTAAAGAAGCTCCGTATATTTTCCAGAATACACTTAAAATCATAATTATCAGGATTATTAATAAAGAAATAATCCCTGTTTTCTTTAACAAATCTTTATTATCTTTCATTTTAAATCCCTCCTCGTTCAATAAAATTCAATAAAATATTTTTATATCTTTATTTTCTTATCTTCATTTATTTCAAGCTATCAGATTGATATTAATTATTTTTACTATTTAGACTAATTTATAATATATTGTCCATAAGGAGCCTTGATTTTTATTTCCTTTACTTTGGAGCTAATCAGGTAATATTTATATACTTTATCATTTATAAGCAAAAACGGAAGTTCTTTTGCATATAATTGGCTTAACTCGGTCATTAATTTTATTTTTTCATTATTTTTTTCAGACTTATATAATTTTTCATATAATTTACTCACCAATTCTCTTTCTTCTCCAATCCAATGATAATCAAATAAAGGGTCTCCAAAACTGTTATCTTCCATTTTAAAAGCATAACTCTTTTCATATTTCTTATTATAAGAAAAAATCAATTTTATTTTTAATCCTAAATTTTTTTCCAGATTTTTTTTGATTTCCAGTGCTTTTTCCCTATTTTCGGGATTATAGCTTATAAATTCCAAAACGGGTAATTTTTTTACATTTCCTATTTCTTTTTCCAGAAGTTTTTTAGCTTCTTCAGGATTATATTCAGGTATCACAGGAGGAACTGCCTTTATAACATCTTCAGAAATATAGGACTTTTGTTCATAAATCCCGGTAAAATCCTTTTTATTTTTAATAGCCATTATTATAGCTCTTTTGACATTAGGATTTTGAAACATATCAAGTCTGTCATTAAATGTCAGATAAGTTTTCTGCTTTGTTTCTATTTTGTTTAATTCCGAACTGTTTTTAAATTTTTCCATATTTTTTTGTGATATTTGTACAATATCCGCTTTTCCTTTTTCAAATTCTTTTAAAGAAACTGATGAATCTTTGATATATTTAAAAACTATTGTCTGAGCCTTTACGTTTTTACTGTTCCAGTAATTAAGATTTTTTTCCAGAATTATTTTATCTATACTCATTTTTTTTAAAGTATAAGCTCCTGTTTTAAGATCTTCATCGTACTCATATCCGTTTTTTAGAACTCTCTTGTCAGGAGACATTTTGATTATCCTATAGATTATCCACAAATAATTATCTTTACGTTCATTAATATCTTTTAATTCTATTGTGAATATTTTTTCGTTTATTTCGGTAAATTTTATATGTTTGTTCAATTCATTATTTTCCGCAGATTTTTCTTTAGCCCACAATGGAATAAAATGAGCTGTTTTTATAGGACTCCCGTCAGAATATTTCAGATTATCCCTTAAATGGAAAGTCCATTTCTTCTTATCCTGACTAACTTCCCATTTTTCAGCCAATGCGGGAATAAGTTCTCCTTTTTCATCTTCTTTTACAAGACCTTCATACAGCAGATCATTTATCTTGCTGTCATTTTCCGAATAATCATAAGATGTATGGATTACAATTTCATTTTCCGCTTTTTTTTCACAAGCCAGAACTGTTATAATCAAAATAAGTAAAAATAATATTTTTTTCATTTAAATCACTCCTTACATAATATCATACGACTGCTTTATAAAGTCCTTTTTTATAAAACTCCCTGTTAAGAATTTTCAAAGTCCATATAAATAATATCAATGGCGGTATAAATGCTA
>CALIJH010000118.1 GCA_938017765.1 uncultured Leptotrichia sp. | reverse complement strand
GTTTCTCCATTTTTGCGTCATAGTTTATATACCATGCAAATCTCGGATTTACTTCCGTCAATACTCCTATCCCTGCCCATGTGCTGTTTCTTGACAAGCCTATCCCTTTTACTTTGAATTTCGCATTCGCTAATCCTGTATATGACGCTTCAAAACTTAAATCTTCTTCCTTAAATCCTATATGCTGTGTTACATATCCTTGGAATGTCGTCTTGCTTCCACTTGACCAGTTTATCGACTGACCCACTCTTAATCCTACTAACCCCGATGTCTGACTGTATCTCTTCTTCTCCGCTTTCAGTCCAAACTGACTGTTCTCTTCGTTAAATGCTCCTCTCGTTACCGTATCATGACTTATTCCTATATACGGTGTCAATGTGAAGCTTCCGCTCTTTATGTCATATCCTGTTTCAAGGTACCCTGATAACACTTTATCTTTATGCTCTATTTTCGCCCTCTTCGTATCAGTTCCTCCAAGCAGTATATCCCTTTCCACATTACTTGTTATAAATCCTGCTCCTATTCTCCCCTGTAAGTAATACGGTACTTCCTTATTTCCCAGTCTTGCGTATAATGATATTCCAAATCCGTCTGCCTTTGACTCTCCTCCATATCTGTCAAATTTTACATCCGATTTTGAATATGATAAAGCTGTTCCTAATATCAGACTGTTTCCAAAAGCTTTATCTATCCCTACTTGTCCTCCGTATACGTGAGTAGTTCCTACTCCGAAACCTTCCTGTCTTAACTTACCGTTCGCTCCTATCCCTGTTACCCATAATCCTGCATTGTCTCCTACATTATCAAGAGTACCGAGCATTACCAGTCTGTTTGACAAGTCCTTATTCACTGTCTGTGAATGCTGGAATGTCAGTGCCTGTGCCGAAGCATATATCTGTCCTGATAGACTGTCCAGTACCGCTGCCGCCGTAGGTAATGACATCTTTTGTATTAGAGCCGCATTTCTTGCAAATGCAGATGTTTCTTTTATATTTCCTCTTTCTATCTGACTGTCAAGCTCCTTAAATGATGTTTCCAGATTTCCTGCAACATTGTTTCTCATTGCATCTCCCACACTTGAAGTCGATACATAGTCTTCCACATTTTTTCTGCT
>CALIJH010000117.1 GCA_938017765.1 uncultured Leptotrichia sp. | reverse complement strand
CCTCATGAAAATGAAAAAAATAATCAAGACAGAATAATGCCTGCAATACAATTCCCGCAAGGATAAGAGCCATATAATTTATCGCCTTGTAATAACTTGCAGGAAATATGAGCTTTATTCCCTCGGGAGCAAATAGTTGTGCCAAAACACAGACGAAGGAAATAATTCCTATAAAATTTTCTACACTTCCTGTAATTTTAGGATTTGACTTATCTTCTTTCATTACTTCATAAAATTCGGGTGTCCAGCTGTTTATAAAAGAGCCGGTAACAACGGATAAAACTCTTCCTCCGTTAAATGCCAGCGTATATCCGCCTACCGCAGCAAGAGATACAAATTTTGCAATGACAAGCCTGTCGCTTAAATTTACTACTTGGTCCGTCAGTTCTATAAATATTAACGGTAAACCGTTTTTCAAAGAATATTTCATATAATCAAAATTCAGTTTAAATCTAAATTTCCCGAAATAATCTTTGAAATAATACAGAAACACTATCAACAGTGCTATTAAATTAGCAAACTGATTTCCAAATACTCCCCATTTAAAATATTTTATAAAATAAATTGTCAAAATATATGTAGTAAAAAGACTTACTACACTTCCTATGGCTACTTTCATATACATTCTTTTCATTCTGAAAAGAGTCGTAGAAAGAGTATTAAAAGCATTCATAGTGGCTATCATAACACTTATTATTATTAAAGGACTATAACTTATCGTACTCAGATCAACAATATAAGAAAACAGTTTTTTTGCCAAAGGAGTAAATAAAAATATATACATCAATATATTAAAAATTATTATAATTAAAGTCGATGAAAACATATAACTTCCAAATTCATCTTCATTATCTTTTAAGTCGACATATTTTTTCATCTGAGCATTATATAATCCCAGACCCAAAATCACTACAAATAATGAGCTTATAGGATTTAATGTTCCTACAATTCCGAATTCCTCCTGTGTCAGTAATCTCGTTATTATCGGCAAAAATATAAATGACCCCATTTTCGTTATTACATTCATCATGGAGTAAACCATTGTCCCTTTTAATAAATTTTTATTATTCATTCAGATAATATTCCCTTTCTCTATTCTTTCCGTTATCTCAATCCTATCAAATCGTGCAGCCTTATTATTCCGACTACATCATCATTTTCTATAACAGGAAGTACACTTATCTGGCTTTTTCTGTTTTCCATAAGGTTTAAGGCTTCCATTGCCATTGCATTTTTTCCGATAGAAATCGGAGAGGAAATCATAATATCTTTGGCTTTATATGAAAAAAACTTTTCCTTATTGACGAGAGCCCGTCTTATATCTCCTTCTGTTATAATGCCTATCAATTTCCCATTTTCTTCTCCTGTATCCGAAATACATACTGCCCCCATTTTTTTCTTCGTAAGGACAAGAAGAACCTTTTCAATATCTTCATCAGGAGATAATACAGGTAATTCCTCGCCCGTATGCATTAAATCCGATACTGTCAAAAGAAGTCTTTTTCCAAGGCTTCCTCCGGGATGATATTTTGCAAAATCATTTTCAGCAAAACCTTTCATTTTCATAAGAACTGATGCAAGAGCATCTCCCATTACGAGAGTAGCCGTCGTAGAACTCATAGGAGCTGTTCCCAAATCATTTGCTTCTTTTTCCACTCCTATATTTATAATAATTTCCGAATGTTTTGCCAATGCTGAATATTCATTTCCCGTAAAAGCAACAATTTTAGCCCCTATTTTTTTTATCGGTGTCATAATACTCAGTACTTCGTCAGAATTTCCACTATTGGAAATAGCGATGACTATATCTCCTTTAGAAATCATTCCCAAATCTCCGTGTAGTGCTTCCGCAGCATTTATAAAAATAGATGATGTTCCTGTGGAAGCAAGGGTAGCTGCTATTTTTTTCCCTATAATTCCCGACTTTCCTATTCCGGTAACGATAACTTTATTACGAGTATTTTCCAAATCTTTTATCATATTTGCAAGTTTTTCAAAATTTTCATTCAATTTATTCTTCACATTTTCAAGTTCAGAAATTTCTATATCAAAAGTATTTTTTGCTTCCTTTAAAATATCAAATTCCAATTTTACATCCTCCTCAATACATTATGACCCGAATTATCTTCCATTTCTTAAAATTTATAAAAATAGCGATAAATCTTTACAAGTAACTTAAAACAAGTAACTCAAACTAAATATTATATTTTTTTGTTACATTTAATTATTGTACTTTTCAATTTTCCCCAATATTTTTTTTATTTCCTGACTTTTTTCTTTATGACATACGAGTAACGCATTTTCAGTATTTACTATCACAATATCTTCAAGTCCTATTGTTGCTATAATTTTATTATGTTCCTTATTTATTATAATATTTCCTTCAGAGTCTATTTCTTCAAATTTTTCAGACTGAATAATATTATTATTTTGATCTTTTGGGAATACGTCCTCTAAGGATTTAAAACTTCCTACATCATTCCAGTCTATGTCTACAGGTATTACAAGGACTGATTTTGTATGTTCCATTACTCCAAAATCTATTGATATTTTTTCAAATTTTTCAAATTCTTCCCTTATATAATCGCTTAATTTTTTACCATAAAATTCATTTAAATCTATTTTATTTATCATTTCTTCCATTTTTTCCAAAATCAGTTTATGAGACTCCATATATTTCTTTATCTCATTCAGGATAAATTCCGTTTTCCATATGAACATTCCACTGTTCCAGAGATAATTTCCCTTTTCTATATATTTTTCAGCAATCTCTTTATTAGGTTTTTCTCTGAAACTTTTCACTTTATATATTTCAAACTTTTCATCTGATTCTTTGTCAGAATTTTTATTTTTGATATACTCAATATATCCGTATCCCGTTTCAGGATAAGACGGTTTTATTCCCAATGTTATAATAACGTCTTTTTCTGCTTTTTCAAAAGCAAATTCAAGGCTTTCCAAAAACTCCTTCTCTTTTTTTATGAGGTGATCGGACGGTAATACTGCCATTACACTATCATTATATATTTTCTGTATTATCAGTGCCGCATAACCGATACAAGCTGCGGTGTCTCTCGCCATAGGCTCAAAAATTATATTTTTTTCAGGTATTTCTGGCAACTCTTTTTTTATAATATCCAGATAGAAAATATTTGTCGAAATAAATATTTTCTCAGCAGGAATTAATTTTACAACTCTGTCCACTGTTTCCCTTATCATTGTTTTTTCAGACACTAAATCCAGAAACTGTTTCGGTCTTTCATTTGTTGATAATGGCCAAAATCTTGTTCCGCTCCCGCCTGCCATTATTAATACAACTTTGTTCATTATTTTCTCCTAATTTTTTATTTTCGAATTATTATACTTAAAATTATTATAATATTATAGCACTTTATTCTAAAAATTTTAATTCTTCAATTTTTAAATTTTCCGAAATCAGATTAATACTCTCTTTATTTCTTTATCCCACTTTGTAAGTACATCATCCTGTATTGTTTCAGCCCATTCAGACATTTTCAGAAGTGTAATCTCTTCTTTTCCCTGTTTTCCTATAATTACGGCTTCATCATCAATCTGTACATTTTTTATATGAGTTATGTCAACTATAATCATATCCATACATATTTCCCCTAAAATTTTGGCTTTTTCACCGTGAATAAGTACATAAGCTTCTTTATTTTCAATCTGTTTTTGTAAACCATGGGCATATCCTACAGGAATTACTGCCACAGTTTTATTTTCTTTCAGCGTATTTTTATTTCCGTAAGAAATCTTTTCTCCTCTTTTTATTTTTCTTATATTTATAACTTTTGAAATCACTTTTACAGCATTGTATAATCCCGAACTTTCAAATAACGGTTCCATTCCGTACATTGCCATACCTGTTCTTACAAAATCATAGTTGTATTTTTTCCCATATTTAAATAATAACGGACTTGCCTGAATATGTTTAAATCTATATTTTATCTTATTTTTATCAAATAATGATACAACCCTGTCATATTTAGTTATTTGATTTTCGGTTTCTTTTTCATTTTCCACATTAAAAATATGGGAATAAACCGAAATAATATCTAAATTTGGATTTTCTTCTAATATTTTTATCAATTTTTCTATTTCTTCTTCATCAAAGCCTAATCTATTCATTCCTGTATTAAGTTTTATATGTATTTTTAATTTATTATTTTTTTCAATATTATTCCCGACAACTTCGGTATCTTCGAAATTATCATTCTTTTTTATGATATTACTGTTTTTTTTATTATTTTTCAGAATATCAAATCTTTTTAAAGCCTCAATACACTTTTCAAGCTGTTTAAAATTAAAAATTGTTATTTCAATATCATTTTTTAAAACCTTTTTTATTTCACTTTCTTCAATATAATTTAATGTCATAATAGAAATTTCTCCCAATACATCAGGATAATTTTTTTCTATTAATCTTCTGATTTTAAGTGCTTCCGATATATATGCTGCCGCAAAGTATCTGCAATTATTTTCTATAAGTACGGGCAGTATGTTTTCTATTCCTAATCCGTAAGCATCATCTTTCAAAACACAGATTATATTGTCATTTATTTTTCTTATTTTTATCAAATTTTTCTCTATATTTTTTTTATCTATTTCTATTTTTATAAGCATTTTATATCACTTTTATTTTCCTCTTATTCTATATTATTTTTCAAATATCCCTCTTAAAAAATTAATTTTTTTAATATTTTGTAACATCAGTGTCATTCTTCAAAATCTTGAAATTCCTGAAATTTTATATTAATCTCACAAAAAAATATTTCATTTAATTTCCTCATATTATATCATATTTTCTCTTTTTATAAAAAACTTATTCCTGAAAAATAAAAAGAACCTCAGTTGGTTCTTTTAAATACTCAAATTTAAATATTTTATATATTTGAAGATTTATAATTTTTATAATTTA
>CALIJH010000116.1 GCA_938017765.1 uncultured Leptotrichia sp. | reverse complement strand
TTTACATTGAAAGAAAATCTTCCTTTGTTATAACCTCTTAGCTGAGCATCTTTAGTCTGAGCAAATAAATCTCTTATATCATCGAACAGCTTGGTATAAGTAGCAGTATTTGACCTTGGAGTTCTTCCGATAGGCGACTGGTCTATATCAATAACTTTTTCTAAGTGTTCCAGCCCTTCTATCCCTCCATTTTCAAGAGGATACAGCTTTCCTTTATTTAGTCTGTTATGAAGTTCAGGAAATAACGTCTGATTTATAAGAGTGGATTTACCGCTCCCTGATACTCCCGTTACTACTGTGAACACCTCAAGAGGAATACTCGCTGTTACATTTTTTAGATTATTTCCTCTGGCATTCTTAAGTTTTATCTCTTTTGTAAATTTTCTTCTTTTTTTAGGTACTTCTATACCTACTTCTCCATTTAAATATTTGGCAGTCAAAGATTTTTTATTCTTTAATACCTGCTTCGGAGTTCCCGCGGCAACTATTTCTCCGCCGTATATTCCCGCTCCCGGACCCATATCTATAAGATAGTCGGCTTCCCTCATCGTATCTTCATCGTGTTCGACTACAACTAAAGTATTCCCTATATTTTTTAAATCCCTTAGTGCATCGAGAAGTTTCTCGTTATCCCTCTGATGAAGTCCTATACTCGGCTCATCAAGAACATAAATAACTCCTGTAAGTCTGCTTCCTATCTGTGTTGCAAGCCTTATTCTCTGAGATTCCCCTCCCGACAGTGTTTTTGTCATTCTGGCAAGAGTCAGATAATCAAGACCTACATTTATCATAAATGACAGCCTTTCTTTTATCTCCTTTAATATTTCATTGGCAATCTGTTTCTGTTTTTCTGTAAGCTCGATATTCTCATAAAATTTCAGAGCTTCGGTTACACTCGTTTCTGTAAGGTCAATTATATTTTTATCATTTACAGTAATTGCAAGAACCACATCTTTCAATCTTTTTCCATGGCAAGTCTTACACGTCCTGTCAGTCATATATTTTGCTTCTATTTCTTCTTTTGTAGCTTCGGAAGCTGTTTCTCTATATCGTCTTTCAATGTTTCTGACTATACCGTCAAATTCTTTTTTACCGTTATAACTGAAACTTTCTCCTGACCACGAAAATTTGAACTGTTTATTGCTCCCATAAAATATAATATTTTTTTCCTCTTCAGTCAGCTCTGACACTTTTTTATCCAAATCTATTTTATGAGCTTTTGCCATTGCTTCGAATAATTCCCAGTTCCACCCTTTCTGATTCGTAGAGCCGGGAAACAATATTCCGCCCTCTCTTAATGACAAATTTTCATTTACTATAAGCTTATTTTCATCAACTTCAAGAGTAGACCCCAATCCGTTACATGCTTCACAGGCTCCATAAGGAGCGTTAAACGAAAACAGTCTTGGAACAACATCAGGAAATACAACTTCAGGATGATTTGGACATGAAAAATTCTCACTGTATTTGCTGTCTTTTCCATTTATATTTGTAATAATTTTACCGTCTGAAAGACCTCCTGCAGCTTCAACAGCTTCGGTCAGTCTGCTTAAAAAATCTTTATCATCTTTTTTTATTACAAGCCTGTCGACAACTACTTCGATATTATGTCTTTTATTTTTATCCAAATCTATAACATCATTTAAATCAAGTATATCTCCGTTTACTCTGACCCTTTGAAATCCTTTTTTCTGCAAATTCAGAAATAAATTTTTATGTGTCCCTTTTTTATCAATTATAACAGGTGCCAGTACTATCAGTTTATCTTTTTCTTTAGTAGTTCCGATTACATTATCTACTATTTCCTGTAATGACTGTTTTTCCACTTTCTGTCCGCAAATTGGACAGTGAGCCTCTCCGATATGTGCCCATAGTAATCTCATATAATCATATATTTCAGTCGTTGTACCCACCGTCGACCTCGGGTTTTTGGATACACTTTTCTGTTCAATGGAAATCGCAGGTGATAATCCTTCTATACTGTCCAACTCAGGTTTCTGCATCTGTCCGATAAACATTCTGGCATATGCGGACAAACTTTCCACGTATCTTCTCTGTCCTTCAGAATATATTGTATCAAAAGCAAGAGATGATTTCCCGCTTCCCGAAACTCCCGTTATTACGACAAACTGATTTTTCGGTATTTCGACATCTACATTTTTCAGGTTGTGTTCCCTTGCCCCTGTAATTTTAATTTTATCACTCATTTTACTATATTCCTTTCACTTTATCGGTTTTTTAATTTTTTCTTTCCCAACTTCTATATTTTTTTCTCAATTCCTATATTTCCTATATTTTTAGTAATCAGTCTTATTAGTTCTTTAAATAGTTATATATTTTATTTGATTTTATATATTTCTTTTATCTGTATTCAGCTGTACCAGTTCCTTCTTCTACGCATTCAGGTTATATGTTTTTTCAATTTTATATATTTCTTTTATACTTTCTATTTTATACGCATTTTTATATTTTCTACAAACATATTTATTAATTTTTTTTAAATCTATCGTATCTTGGGTTTATCATATTTTGTGATTTTGTGATGAATGTCTTTCTACAAACATATTTATTAATTTCTTTTTTGTTTTCAATAATTTTCAGTGATTTCGATACTTTACGACAAATTATCTAAAATATTTTTCTAATATAAGATAAAAATTTTTACATATAATATTATACTAAAAAAGACTGAAAATATCCAGTCTGATTTATTGTATTTTTTATTTTAATTTTCATCTATTATTTCAAGCAATTTCTCTTTCAATTCTCTTCCAATTAAAATGATTACCTGATTTTCTACTTTCTTTTTAATATTTTCGCAATAATTTCAAACATTCTTATTGTAAATTCCATATTTTTTTTGAAAAATTATTTAGCAACTTTCAATTTTCTATAATTATAAAATACGGCTTTTACCAAATCATATTCAAAAGGAGAATTTAAATCTCCATATCTGAAATCAACTAAAGATCTGGCATTTAATCCTGTTACTACAGGTCTTGTAAATCCATATACATTTTTATCAAAAACACCTGTTTCAAAAAACAGCTCCCTTTCAGCTACTCTTCTTGCAGCACTTTCCATTACCGTATCGGGTATACTTCCCAATGTATCCCTTACAGTACTTGGTCCCAACATTGGCAATACAATATATGAACCTGCTCCTACACCGTATCGTCCCAATGTATCTCCGAATGTTTCCCAGTCCTGTTTAAGTCCTATTTTTGAAGCTACATCAGCCGTTCCCAGCAATCCGACCGTAGAATTTACTGTAAATCTTCCCAAAGCATTCAAAGCTTTCTTAGGATTTAGCTGTAATAATGAATTTACTATAGTCGGTATTTCCTTGAAATTATTATAAAAATTTGCTATTCCCTTTCTTATAGGTTGCGGAACAACTGCTTTATATACTCTCGAGACAGGATAAAGTACTTTTCTGTCAAGCTGAACGTTAAACGCATACATTCTTCTGTTGAAAGGCTCCCAAGAATCATCAACATTCATAAAGTCAAATACTTTATCGGAAATAATGTAATTTTCATCTAAAACATCAATATTACTTGCTATAATTCCATATTCGTCCTTATCAAACAACATATAATTTCCTGCATATTCTTTATTTTTATCTTTAGATTTCTTACTGCTGATACCAAAATTATTCTTTTTGACTTTATCTACACTTTTACCCGGTTCATCAATAACATCTCCGTCAACAAACTGAACAAAAGTATTATCATTTGTTTCATTTTCAACCATTTCCATTAAAGTATTATTTTCTTCGGTATACGGCTTCAAAACTTCAGGTTTTGCAGCTTCAAGACTCGCTGATAAAGCAAGTACAGCACCTATTATCAATAATCTATTCTTTTTATTTATCATATTAATTTTCCTCCATCTTATTTACCATCAGTTCAGCTACATCTCTATGCCACAATATTCCTGTATGCCCTCCGAAAGGTATAATCACTCTATTTGTAAAGTGTTCTTCTATATATTTTAATTCTTCGGCACTTGTCAGTATATCATTTGCAGAAGTTATAAACACTATCTTATCACTGTTATTTGCAATAAAATCACGACTGTTATCTAAACTGAAATCTTTTATAAACTGCTCCATTGTCAAATCAGGATATTTATATTTTTTTAAATACGGGTATAATATTTCCTTGGAATATTCATCAAATGACACTGATAATCCTTCGTGAAATTCTTTTGTTACCGAATCAAATCTTTTATACACTTTCTTATCCGACAATCTTCCAACGGCATTTCTACCACTGAAAACTTCCCCCGCAAAAGTCATATTAGCTGAATAAAATCTAAATAATAATCCCGTAAATGCTTCAAAATCACTGTCAGTCAACTGCAATCTTCCTAAAGCAGCATTAAGATTTGAAAAATCCAAGTCTTTTAATTCCATTGATTTGTCATTTATCATTCTGCTAAATATTTTATCAAAGAATTTTTCCAGACTTCTTGCATCATAAATACCGTTTTTTACTAAATATTTATCCAGTTGCTGTGTCGCAGTCAGAATGCTCACAGGAGTATTCAATAAAAGTGATTTTTCTATTCCTATTTTTTTCTTTTTACTGTCCAATTCGTGAATTAGTAAAGATTGAAACCCTCCTAAACTGTAGCCACCAATATATGCTTTATCTATTTTCATTCCTGAACTTTTTTCTATCGTTATTGCTCTGGACATTAATTCATATAAATGAGAAACTTCATCTTTTACATATCCTGCATAATTATTTTTACTCTGACTTACAATATACGGCATTGTAGTCGTAGAGCTAAATGCTATGACATTATATCCTCTTTCATAAAACAGATTTGCCAGATACATCGACAAACCGCTATTATACAATGAACCTGTTCCTGAAATAAGTATCATCAGAGGAGCTTCCTTACTTTGTTTCCAAACTCCATAATCATACTCACTCCATTGTCTTAATATCGCAGGGATACTTTTATTTGCCTTAAATTTTTTCACTTTTGGACCTTTAGTCTTTTTAAATTTATACCATTGTTCACTCGGCGTCCCTAAAACCGTTGACATTATTGCATTATCTTTATAAGGGTAGTCCTCTGCTATTTTGGAAACATCGATTTCCTCAGCCTTTCCTATAATTGACAATATAATAACAGTCATAATTAATAATACTTTTTTTAACATTTTTCTCCTCCCGTTTATTTTATACATCTACAGAAATCAATCTTGATTCCCCTATTTCCTTGTTCATTGTTACCCCGTATAATCTATGGGAACCTTTCATGGTTTCCTTATTATGTGTTATTAATATAAATTGTGATTTCTCAATAAATCTGTTTAACAGTTTTACAATTTTTTTAGTATTTTCCTCATCCAGTGCCGCTTCTATCTCATCAAAAAACGTAAACGGACTTGGTTTAAACATAAATATCGCCATTATAAATGAAACTGCCAGCATTGACTTTTCTCCTCCTGACAATAACAGTAAAGTCTGTTCAGGTTTATTTTTATATTTTACACTAAGTTCCAGCCCGGTTTCAAGTAAATTTTCAGAATCAAGAAGCCTTATAACTCCTTTTGCACCGTTTAATATAGTCTTACACATATATTCAAAATTTTTATTAATCTCTTCAAATGCGATAGAAAATTTTTCTACTATTTCACTCTCAATATCTCTTATCAAGGTTAAAAGAGACTCTCTGCTTTCAGTCAAATCTCTTTTCTGATCTGTCAGTTCATTATATCTTGCATTTTCCCTTTCATATTCGTCTATTGCCGCAAGATTTACACTTCCTATTTCCATTCGGCTTTTCTCATTCATTGACAGTTTTCTCTTCACAGCCTGTAATTCAAGATCATTCTCAATTTTTTTATATTCGGTATTATCTTTCACATTGGGATTTTCAATATTTTGAAGCTCCAGATTAAAATATTCCAAATCTTTTTCAGTTTTTACAAGAACTTCCGCAGACTTTTCATATTCATTTTTTTTCTCTACCATTTTTACTTCTATATCTTTTATTTCATTTATTAGCTCTCTTTCAGAATTTTCATAATTTTTTATATCTGTTTCATGTTTTTTTATTAGCTGGTTCAGATTTTCATTTTCATTATTCTTTCTCTGAATTTCTTCTTTTTTTTCTGAAATCTTTTTTTCAAATTCTTCTTTTAAATTATCTCTTTTCTTTTCAAATTCCGTTAATTCTTTCTGTTCACTCAGAAGCTTCTGATAATCCTTTTCTATTTCACTGTATCTGCTCTGATTATTTTCAGTTCTGACCTTGAGTATCTCATATTCTTTATCAATTTTGTTCAGCTCATTTAAATGTTCTGTCAAATCTTCGGATTTTTCAAGTTCACTGTTTAATTCCTGAAGTTTGATATTATTTTTCACTATATCTTCTTCAGATTTTTTTATGATTTCCTTATTTTCTAATATTTTCTGTTTTCTCGTATTTATGGAAGCTTCATTTTCATTTATCTCATAATTTAGAGTTTCTATTTCCCTTTTTTTCTTATTAAAGCTTGATGTAAAACTTTCATATTCTTCCAAAAACTCCTTATATTTATCACTAATTTCCTTATATTCAGTATCTTTTTCCTGTTTCTTTATTTCTCCCTGTTTCACCCGCTCATTAGTTTTTTCTATATCTGAAGTTATTCTTTCCAGCTCTTTCTCTATTCCTGACATATTTTCAATAATCGTATTCAATTCCTTTTTTCTTTCAAGAAGTTCATCCTTTCCTCTTACGGAATGTCCTCCCGTCATTCTTCCTCTGGCAGTTATTATATCTCCTTCGAGAGTAACTATCCTATCATTGTATCCCTCTTTCAGGAGCTGTGTTCCTACTTCAAGATTTTTAACAACTAATGAATTTCCATAAACAAACTGAATTATCTTTTCAATACTCTTATCATATTTCACAATGTTTCTTGCAAAATCTACTACTCCGTCTTTTTTAGGAAACTCATTCATTATCTTAAAAACTTTCACTCCGTCGACAGGTAAAAACGAAGCTCTTCCAATTTTTTTCTCTTTCAAAATCTCTATGCACTTCTTCGCAATATCAGTATTTTTTACTACTATGTCCTGAAATGAGCCTCCTGACAATGTCTGAATAGCTTCTTCAAATCCTGTAGGAATATCTATGAGATTTACAAAGGCTCCTACTACTCCGTCAAAACTTTCATTCAATATATATTTTATACTTTTTGCAAATGTTTCATTTTTTTCTATAATATTAATATTCGCTCTTTTTTTTGCATTTAAGTTTTCGTATTTATAATTCAGTTCATTTTTCTCTTTATTCAATTGTGCATATCTTTTCTGTAAAGTTTCTATTCCAATATTTATATTTTCTATTTCATTTTCTTTCAAATTTTTTTCATTTTCTTTTTCAATTTTCTTTTTTTCAAATTCTTCTTTTTTATCATTAATCCCGTTAAACTCTTTTTCTGCGGTTTCTTTCTCATTTATGAGTCTTTTACTTATATTTTCAGCCGTATTTATTCTTTTTTCCAAATCCTCATTTTCATTTACAGCTCTGAATTTGTCGACTTCCAAATTATGATTTTCCTGATTTTTCTCTTTTATAGCTGAAATAATAGCTTCTCTTTTATTTTTAAGTCTTTCTACTCTTTCATCGGCACTTTTTTTCTCTTTTTCTTTTTCTGATAAATTCTGAATTATTTTATCCAATTCTATTTTTGAATTATTTAATATTTCAGATTTTTCACTTATATCTTTTTCCAAAGCCGTTTTTCTCTTTTGTTTCTCATTAGCTTCCGTTTCAAGATTAGAATATCCGTTTTTTAAATCAGAGTATTCATTTTTCAGACTTTCTATTTCTTTGAATATTCCAAAATTTTTATTTTTTTCATTTTCCAGTTCTTCATAAGCTCTTTCTCTTTTCTTATTGGATTCCTGAAGTTCACCTTGTTTCAGATTGAAATCTTTCTGAATTCCGTCAATAATATTTTTCAGATTTTCTTTTTCAGCTGTATATTTTTCTTTTGTATTTTCTTTCTCATTTATATTATATTCTAAAATCATAAGTTTATGAACATCAATTTTTTCAGTATACGTTTTAAATAATCTTGCTTTCATTCCCTCATCTTTTAGATGTTTTACCCTTGTTTCCAAATCTTTTTCCACATAAGTAATTTTTTCTATTTCGTTTTTTACTTCTTTTAATTTTTTTTCGGATTCTTCTTTTTCAACTTTGGCTCTTTTTACGCCTGCTGCTTCTTCTATGATTTCTTTCAATTCCCTCGGATTAGAGCCTATTATTCTTTCAACTCTTCCTTGCCCTATTATTGAATAAGCCTGTTTTCCGATACCTGTATCCATAAAAAGATTATTTATGTCTTTCAGTCTTGCTTTTCTGTTATTTATAAAATATTCATTTTCTCCATTTTTGTATATTCTTCTTGTAATTTTTATTTCCGAAAAATCTATATCCAGATATCTGTCCTCATTTTCGATGATAAGACTGACTTCAGCCATTGATTTTGCCTTTTTATTTTTACCTCCCGAAAAAATAACATCGGAGCTTTCTTTAGCCCTTATATTTTTGTAGCTCTGTTCTCCCAGAACCCACAAAATTGCATCTAAAATATTACTTTTTCCACTTCCGTTCGGACCCACTATGGAAGTTATACCTCTGTTAAATTCTACTACGGTTTTATCGGCAAATGACTTAAATCCTGCAAGTTCTAATGCCTTTAAGTGCATTATTTTTCCTCCAATTTTTGTTGCTTTTGTTTCTTTATATTTTATTTTTTAAATCTAAATGGAATTCCCCTCATACTCTGCATATTCTTTCAATCCTTCTTTTAGAGAATATTTATAATCCCACGAAGTACTCTCTTTCAATAATGTATTATCCAATCTCGAATCTTTTATATCCCCTTTTCTCGGCTCTCTGTAATTTGCTTCTTTTTTATATCCTAAATATTTTTTCATATAATTAAACAGTTCATTTATAGATGTCTTGTCATTTGTTGACACGTTAAGAGTTGTATTCACTACATTTTCTACTGCACAAATATAATTTGCATTGGCAACATCTTTTACATATATGAAATCCCTTGTCTGTTCTCCGTCTCCGTCTATAAAAACATCCTTATTGGCTCTTATTCTGTCGTTAAATATGGAAACTACTCCCGCTTCTCCATGAGCACTCTGTCTTGGGCCATACACATTGGAATATCTGAATATCACATAATCCAGTCCAAATAAATCATGGTACATCCTTATATAATGTTCTCCAAAAACTTTTGTCAAACCGTAAGGTGAAAGAGGTGCTATTTTCGAGCTTTCTTTCGATACACTCATTTCAGGTATTCCATATGCGGCTGCCGTACTTGCAAACAGTAATTTTTTCACACCGTATTTCTTACACATATCAAGGACATTTATCAGCCCAAGTATATTTTCATCAGCATCATAATGAACATTTTCTATAGATACAGACACACTTACTTGTGCTGCTTCATGAAATACATAGCTTATTCCTTTGTTTTCTTCAAAAACTTTTTCCAGACTTTCCCTGTTACGGATATCAACTTCATAAAACTTAACATTTTTCAAACAGGAAATATTTTTTTTCTTTCCTCCTATGAGATTATCCACTATGATTATCTCATAATTTTCTTTATCAAATCTTTCAGCTATATGGGAACCTATAAATCCGGCTCCTCCTGTTATCAGTATTTTTTCCCCTTGCATTTTTTTACCTTCCTTTTCCAAATATTACTATAGTTACAGTTTTTAACAATACTTTTAGATCAAACAGTATATCGTGATGTTTTATATAATATAAATCATATTGCAGCTTTCTATAAGCATCTTCCACACTCGCTCCGTAAGGATACATGACCTGTGCCCAGCCTGTTAGTCCCGGTTTTACAGTATGTCTTAAATTATAATAAGGAATTTCCTTTTCCAACTGTTCTATAAAAAATTCTCTTTCAGGTCTTGGACCTACGAAGCTCATTTCTCCTCTTAATACATTCCATAATTGAGGAAGTTCGTCTATTCTCGTAAGTCTCATTATCTTCCCAAACTTTGTAACTCTATTGTCATTTTTAGTTGCCCATTTCGGCCCGTCTTTTTCCGCATCAGTTGTCATTGAACGAAATTTTACTATATTAAACTTTTTATTTCCTTCTCCAATTCTTTCCTGAATAAAGAAAATCGGACCTCTCGATTCGAGTTTTACTATTATTGCCGCTACTACCATTATCGGTGCTACGCATACTCCTATAAGAAAGGCAAACAACAGGTCAAGTAATCTTTTAGCTTTTAGATTAAAGTTATTATGATATATTTCAAATCCTGTATTTTCAAGGAACCATTTAGGACTTAAATGAGAAATAGGCAATTTATTTTCATAAGCCTCATAAAATTCCAAATAATTGTAATATTGTAATCCTGCCAGCTTATATTGAAGAAGTTTATCTACAAATTTAGGATCCACTAATAGATTTTCCATAAAGTCAACAATTATATCGGGTTTTCTTACATCGCATATTTTCAGTATTTTCTTTTTTATATCTTTATTATCTTCTTTGATTGAACCTATGAATTTATATTGCTCATCATTTTTTATACTTTCCAGCAAATCTTCCGTGTAGTCGTTCTCTCCTATAAACAGTATTTTCTGTTTTTCCACTATCCCCATTATGACTACATATCTGAATACAATTTGAAATATCGAAATAGTTCCAAATAATATAATCCCTTCATTTAAACTGAACATTTTCGCAAAAGTTGTAATAAACATAAGTATGGAATTTATCCCTATTACCGTCGCCATATCTCTTAATCTGTATCTTCCAACAGCTATATTATAAACATTAGCTATATAATAAGCTATCAAAGCTATAACTATTATTAAAGCATTTCTAAAACCTAATCCTCTATTTATAAGAAATAATCCTAAGAAATACATTCCAACCGTTAAAAATCCAAATAAATAGGAAAAATTTCTCCTAACACCGCTTGCCGCCATTTTTCTTTCCCTTTCAATTAATTATATATTGTTTTATTTTTATATATTATCCGTATACTATACGCCATTTTTATATTATATCACTTTTTTAAAATTTACTCTTTTTAACCTCTCCTTTTTTTATTCTGTCATACACAGATTATTTTACTTTTATATACTATATTACATATTTTTATATGTTAGTTATATCCATACACTATTTTTATTATTTTATATATCAATAAATTTTTTGTACCAGACAGGGCATTTGATACACTAAACTACCATTTATATAATCAAGAAAATTTTGGAATAAGTTTTTATAAATATAATTTTTTCCCACAGAGAGTCATTAACTCACATAGTTTTGTTTTAGGCGATACATCTCATTATATATTTAGAAGTATATTAGGGTATAGATTAGGTACAATATTAAATACTATTGTAATGATTATAATTTATTTTCAATTAAAAAAAATATTATTCAAGTATTTAGTTGATACAAATATAAGTACCAAAAAAAAATATAAATTATTAGAAGTTTTTTTAATTATTTGGATAATCCTAAATGAAATTTTTTTGTGGAATATAGCCTCATATTA
>CALIJH010000115.1 GCA_938017765.1 uncultured Leptotrichia sp. | reverse complement strand
TCGGAAGCTATCAGTTCTATTCCTTCTTCCTGTCTTTTTTCTTCCTCGATTATTGCATTGTAAATTTCTTTATCAAATTTTTCTATATAGCTCATTTATGACCTCCCATATTTATTATTTATTTTTATTATACTAAAAAATATACTGATAAGTCCAGTCTAAATTATTATTTTTTTATCTTTATAATTAATTACGTGTTAATTTTTTATAAAATATGTTATAATAACATCAGACTTTTGCTCTTTTGAGTAGAAAGGAGGCTTAAATGCTGCGGTTATATATGACCGAGCTTCTTATAAATATTGCAGCAGATTTGATTGTATATTTTATAATCAAATTCATTGAAAAACATAATAAGAAGTGAAGTATTAGAAAACCCCCTGCTGGAACAGGGGGTTTTGATCTTAAATGTTACGGTTTTTTACAAACTTATTATATCACAGTCAACAAAAAATTTCAATATTTTTTTATCAATCAAGAATAATGGCTTGAGGATAAATTTCCTTTATTTCCCGAGCAATTTTATCTATTTTTTGATTAATCTTTTCTTTTTCATTTCTTGAACCTTTCATCGCAATTCTTACATGAACACACTTTTCCTTAGCATAAGGAGCCACTGTCGGATTTGACATTTCAAAATATTTTTTCAATTTGTCATCTATTTTTCCTTCAGGTACACCTTTGATTTCCAATGTTTTCATTAATAATACGCTGTCCGAATACTTACTTAATAAAGGTAAAACCTGATTATCTGTCATCCATTCCATTTCACTCGGAGGTCCCGGTAAAACTATTATTTTTTTATCATCCTTTTCATAAAAAAATCCCGGTGCCAATCCTACTCCATTTTCCAATAATTCAGAATTTTCAAGTATAGAAGCTTCTTTCACTCCTCCCGAAGAAATTTCATATCCTCTGTTTTTATATCTTTCCATTATTTCATTATAATATTTCTGAACAACTTCCAGTTTTTCATTAAAATATTCGGACACGACCTCTTTAGTAATATCATCTATCGTAGGTCCCAATCCTCCTGTCGTGATAACAAGGTCAGCTCTTTTAAAAGCAATTTCAAGACATTCCTTAACCCTCTTGAAATTATCACCTACTACAGTCTGATAATACAAATCTACACCTATATCTGTCAGTTTTTTTGATATATATTGAGCATTTGTATTAACAATATCTCCTACAAGAAGTTCCGTACCTATACATAAAATTTCCGCTTTTATTTTAACCGCCTTCTTTCATTTTTTAATTATAATGACTTTATTATACAGGACTTTCTTAAATTCCATATTTCTGAAATTATATAAATATTATCATATATTTTCTTTACTCTTAATAATATTTATTCTGATATTTTCTTAAAAATCACTGCTTCATAAGGTTTCAAAAATATTTTTTCTTCAGATATTTCAGGCTCTGTTTTATAATTTGACAGCAATACCTCCGCATTATTCAAATTAAGTCCTTTTACATTAAATTCTACAGGATTTTCATAAAAATTGCTTATTATTACTAATTCTCCATTATCTCCAACTCTTCTATAAGCATACACTTTTTCATTCTCAAGGTCTATATCTTCATATTTTCCTATTACCATTAATTCTTCATTTTTTCTTAAATTTATCAATTTTTTATAATGATAAAATATAGAGTTTTCATCATTCAATGCAGCTTCAGCATTAATTTTTCTATAATTATCAGGAATTCCAATCCATGGAGTTCCGGTTGTAAATCCCGCATTTTTACTGTTATTCCACTGCATAGGAGTTCTTGAGTTATCCCTCGACTTCTGCATTAGTATATCAAGTATTTCTTTATTTGAAAGTCCTTCTTTTTCTTTTATCTTGTATATATTGTGGGATTCCACATCACGATATTTATTAATATCATCAAAATAAGGATTTGTCATTCCAAATTCTTCTCCCTGATAGATATATGGAGTTCCTTGAAGTCCATGTAATACAGTTGCCAGCATTTTTCCCGATTCATTATGATATTTTCCGTCATTTCCAAATCTTGATAATGCTCTCGGCTGGTCGTGATTATTCCAGAATGTAGCATTCCAGCCATTTCCGTTATACATACCTTTCTGCCATTCAGAAAAGATTTTTTTAAGCTCTATAAAGTTAAAAGGAGCTTTTACCCACTTTTCTCCATTAGGATAGTCCACTTTCAAATGATGAAAAGAGAATACCATTGATAGCTCTTTTTCTGACGGATTGGAATATCTGACACAATTATCAAGACTTGTAGACGACATCTCACCCACTGTTATAAGTTCATCACTTCCAAAAGCTTCCCTATTCATTTCTTTTAGATATTCGTGTATTTTCGGACCGTCAGTATAAAATCTTCTTCCGTCAGGAACAAATCTTTTATCACTTCCGTCATCATTTAAAAATCTTTGATCCTTGGAAATAAGATTTATAACGTCCAGCCTAAAACCGTCCACTCCTTTATTAAGCCAAAATCTTATCATCTCGTAGACTTTTTTTCTGACATTTTCATTTTCCCAGTTCAAGTCAGCCTGTGTAACATCAAACAGATGAAGATAATATTGTTTCCTTTTTTCACTATATTTCCACGCATTCCCTCCAAATTTTGACTGCCAATTTGTAGGTTCTTTTCCGTTTACGGCGTCTTTCCATATATAGAAATCCCTATATTCAGGATCCTCCTGTTCAGATTTTTTAAACCATTCATTTTCAGTGGAAGAATGATTTACCACTATATCCATTACTATTTTCAGCCCTCTTTTATGAGCTTCTTCCAGCAGCTTTTCAAAATCCTGCATTGTGCCGTAATTTTCATCTATGTTGTAGTAATCACTTATATCATATCCATTATCAGCTTGAGGAGATTTGTACATCGGAGTCAGCCACAAGACTTCCACTCCCAGTTTTTTTAAATAATCCAGTTTTTCTATAATTCCGTTAATGTCTCCCTGTCCGTTTCCCGTTGTATCGTTAAAACTTTTTGGATAAATTTGATATACTGTTGATTTATGCCACCACTGTTCCTTAAAATTTTTTTTCATACATTTTTCCGCCTTTCGATTTTATATAAAATTATTTATCTATTATATTTTAAATAACAGCTTTACGACGTCAAATGCAAGAATGACTGTCATAGATACAAGTATTACTCCGCCTAATCCCATTTTTTTCAGAGAAAAGTACACAATTACGCCTATTCCTGCGAAAACTTTGATTAAATCAAATATTTCTGTTCCTGTAGATATAAATATGTCGGGAAAAATCAGGAGAACTAAAACAGTATAAGGCAACGCTTCAAAAAATTTATTTATAAAAGGATTATTTTCAGGTAATTTTACGAATAACGGCAATAATTTAAAAGAAAGAGTTATCAACGCCGTTATTAAAAGCAGTCCTATTATCAGTATTTCACTCATTTTCCACTATCTCCTTTTTATATTCTCTATTTCCCGTTTCTCTGCAATGTCTGAAAGCATACAGTGAGCTTGCTGAAATCATAATTATTATCAAGCTCCAGCCTTTACTTATATCTTTCAAAACAGGAGCATATATAAACAGTAATTTTAGTCCTATCGCAGTAACCACTACTTCAGTATACTTAAAATTATTCTTTAAAGAGCTTACCAAAAGACTTAAAAAAGTGGCATAAAGCATAAAATTTAGACTTGCGGTAAAAATTTCAGGTATCAGATTTCCAAAAAGGGAGCCTGCCAACGTTCCCACACCAAAAAGTATATAAGGCATAGTATTTACTCCGATAGCATACCACACATTTGTAGCTTTTCTTATTGTCAGATAAGCGACTGCTTCATCTGTAAGACCTATCCCCATTAATATTTTTTCAAATAAAGTCGTTTTATTTGAAATTTGTCTGAACATTATTATATTTAGCAAAGTATATCTCAAATTTATTACAAAAATTGAAATTATTATTTCCATAGGAGTGGATTTCAGCTCATAGACCATTTTCAGAAAAGCCGTCTGAGCACTTCCCGCATAAAGCCCGAAAGACATTACAAATGCTGTAAACAGTTTCATTCCGAAATTTTTTGAAATCAGTCCTATTGTTATTCCGAAAGGAGTATAGGCAATACCTATTCCCATTCCGTCTTTTAGTCCCCTTAAGTAATTTTCCAATTTTCCATTATGTGCCATTTTCTATTTTATAACTCCTTATCTTATTTATCTTAATTATATTATTTATAAATACTTATTATTCTTAATTTTTATTATTCTTATTATTTTTATTATTTTTCTTTTGTTATTTTTCATTTTCTTATATTTTCATTATTTTTATAGCTCTATTAGCAAACATTATTTTTATTATTTCCCTTTATATTATCCTTAATTAATAAAATCCATAATTAATAAAAGAATGAATACTGTAAATAACAGAAATATAAGAATGGTAATGAAATAATGATAATGAAATTACATCAAATTTTTTCATCATATTTATTTTAATAATCCCCAGTTCTTAGCGACAGAACCGTTTGCACTGAGTCTGATATCTTCAAATTTTATAGTTTTTTCCATTATTTCCTTTATTTTATCCATGTATTTTTCTATTGAGCCGTCTTTTACCTCAAATATAAGCTCATCGTGAACTTGCAGCAGCATTCTTATATCATCATTATTTTTAAATTCATCGTACAGTTTTATCATCACTTTTTTTATAATATTGGCAGCAGTTCCCTGAACAACTGTATTTACAGCCATTCTATTTGCCTTTGCCTGTAAATTTTTATTACTCGAATTTATATCATTAATATATCTTCTCGTTCCGTAAAAAGTTTCTACAAAACCGTTTAACTTCGCATTTTCTAAAATATTTTCAAGAAACTTTTTTACTTTCGGATACTGCTCAAAATAAGTCTTTATATATTGCGAAGCATCTCCCATAGGTATTTTCAGCTCTTTTGACAGTCCGAAAGGAGTTTTCCCGTATAAAATACTGAAATTTATTACCTTAGCTATACTTCTTTCTTCCCTCGTTACAGGTTCCTCATCGGTTTTAAAGAATATTTTTCTTGCGGTCAAATCATGCAAATCCTTATCTTTTTTATATGCAAGTATCAAATTTTCATCTTTTGAGAGTTCTGCAAGAACTCTTAATTCAATCTGTGAATAATCAAAAGAAATAAGGCTCCAATTATTTTCAGAAATAAATCCTTTTCTTATTTTTATTCCTTCATCAGTCCTTACGGGAATATTCTGAATATTGGGATTTGTCGAAGAAAGCCTGCCCGTAGATGTTCCGTTTTGATTAAATGTAGTGTGAATTCTGTCATTTTCATCGGCTAATTTAGGTAACGGCTCTACATAAGTAGAAAGCAACTTAGTAAATCCCCTATATTCAAGGAGTTTTTCAGCTATTTCTATCCCTCTCAGTGCCAATTCCTCCAACACTTCCACATCGGTAGAATACCCTGTCTTAGTTTTCTTCACAGGCTCTATTCCCATTTTATCAAACAATATTTCTGCCAACTGTTTAGGAGAACCTATATTAAATGCTTCTCCTGATAAAGAATATATATCTTTTTCAAGATTTTCAATATTTATTTGCAACTCCTTTTTATAATTTTCAAAATATTGCTTATCAATTTTTATTCCGTATTTCTCCATACTTGCTAAAACAGGTACAAGCTTATTTTCAAGATTTTCAAAAACGTCAAATAAATCTTCGTCTTTTAATCTCTTTTCAAGTCTTTTCTTCAACTGTTTTATATAGAAAGCTCTTTCTCCCAGAAATTTTATCTTCTCATCTTCGTTTATTTCTTCAGGTTTACGTTTTTTAAACTGTTCGTCAAATTTTTCAAGATTTTCTCCAAATTCTGAAA
>CALIJH010000114.1 GCA_938017765.1 uncultured Leptotrichia sp. | reverse complement strand
TATTTTATATATAAAGAGTTTTCTAATAAAATTGAAAAAATTCTATAGTATATAAATAATATAAGTTATGAAAATATAAGTATATAAAAAATAAAAAAATATCAAAAATAGAAAAAATCAAAAAATAAAAATTATAATGAATTTAATAAAATTAGGAGAAATAAGTATGGGAGCAAATTTTGGAAAAAATTACTGTATTTCAATATTTGGAGAATCTCACGGAAATGCATTGGGAATAAATATCGACGGAATTCCTGCAGGTACTGAACTGAATTTGGATTTTATTTCTGAAGAAATGAAAAGACGGGCTCCGGGAAAATCGGAATTGACTACATCAAGGACTGAAAAAGATGAATTTGAAATATTAAGCGGATTTGTAAACGGCAGAACTACGGGAACTCCCCTTGCGATGATTATAAGAAATACAAATCAGAAATCCAAGGATTATGGCGAAATAGTCAAAAAACCGAGACCGGGTCATGCCGACTGGGCAGGGCTGAGCAGATATAACGGATTTAATGATATTAGGGGAGGAGGGCATTTTTCAGGTAGAATAACTGCTCCCTTAGTTTTTGCTGGAGCCGTGGCAAAACAAATTTTAAAGGAAAAGGGAATATTGATAGCTGCTCATGTGAAATCAATAAAAGATATTCAAGACAGGGATTTTGAAGAAAAAGATATTACACAGGAGAATATAGACAGACTGAGAAATATGATATTGCCCGTATTAAATGAAAATATTGTTCCCGATATGGAAAAAACGATATTAAAAGCTAAAGAAGAAAAAAATTCTGTCGGGGGAATAGTAGAAATAATGATAACTGGAATTAAAGCAGGAATAGGAGATCCATTTTTTGAGTCAATGGAAAGTGAGTTGTCGAGGATGATGTTTTCTATCCCCGCAATAAAAGGAATAGAATTCGGTGCGGGATTTGATATTGCAAAAATGACGGGGTATGAGGCAAATGATGAAATGTACTATGATGAAAAGGGAGATGTAAAAACTTATACGAATAATAATGGAGGAATAACGGGAGGTATAACAAACGGTATGCCTGTAAACTTTAAAGTAGCTGTAAAACCTCCTGCGTCAATAGGGAAAAAACAGAGGACAGTAAATACGGAAACTAAAAAAAATGATTTTCTTGAAATTATAGGTAGACATGACCCGTGTATTGTTCCGAGAATAGTCGTAGTCCTTGAAGCTGTGGCAGCAATAGTAGTAATGGACAGAATTATGGAAACGGAGAAAAAAGACTTGACATTCTTTCTATAATACCATATAGTATAGAAGCTTAATTATTAAACAATTCAAAAAACGGAAAGTATTGCGTTATTATATAAAACAGATAGAAAAAGCATATAAAAGACAGGTTAAGCTATGATATTAATAATTACAGTATTAATAATTTTGGATTACTATTATAATATAGTTATAAATAATTTTAATTTTTATTGAAGGAGGACTTTATGAAAAATTATCAAGATGAGGCGAAGGAGCTGTTAAAGCTCATCGGAGGAAAGGAAAATGTGGCGAGTGTAACTCATTGTGCGACAAGATTGAGATTTGCACTGGTTGATGAAGCTAAAGCCAGTCCGAAAGATATCCAGAAACTGGATTCTGTAAAAGGAACATTTACAAATGCCGGGCAGTTTCAAGTAATAATCGGAAATGATGTAGGAGATTTTTATAAAGATTTTATAAGAGTTTCAGGAATTGAAGGGGCAACTAAGGAAGATGTCAAAAAAGCTGCAATGACTAAACAGCCTTTTTTACAAAGAATGGTTGCACATCTTGCTGAAATATTTGTACCGTTGATACCTGCACTGGTAGCAGGCGGACTAATGTTAGGATTAGGGAACTTTTTACAGGCAGGTTTGCCGTTCCTCGGAGTAAAAGAAGTTATCGATACAAAACCTGTATATAATTCATTTAAAGATATATCAGAAATAACAAGAATAATACTTTTCTTTACTGATTGGATAGGTGGAGCCGTGTTCGGTATGTTACCTGTACTTATTACATGGTCTACAGTCAGAAAATTCAAAGGAAATGAAGCACTCGGTATTGTACTTGGATTGATGCTTGTAGCAGGAGGTATGTTGAATGCTTATGTTTACGGTAATATGGCAGGAGAAGGTATCAATATAAAAGATGCGTTGTTAAACGGAAATGAAAAATATGGAATAGAAGCAGGAAAATATATACTTAATTTAGGACTTACAAAAATAACTCTGATTGGATATCAGGCACAGGTATTACCTGCTATGTTTACAGGGATAGCAATGTGTTATATCGAAAAATTCTTTAATAAAAGAACACCTGAAGTATTGAAATTAGTCTGGGTACCTTTTATAACACTCGTAGTAACGGGGTTCTTAACAATAATATTCATAGGACCTGTAGCAAGAACGCTTGGAGAATGGCTGGTTGCGTTATTTGCATTTTTATTTAAAACTCCGGGACTGAAATATATAGGAGCTTTATTATTCGGTTCGTTATATGCACCATTAGTAATAACAGGACTTCATCATACATTTATAGCGGTAGATCTACAATTGGCAGCTACAAGTGGAGGAACATTTATATGGCCTTTGATAGCTCTATCAAACATTGCCCAATCAGGAGCCGTACTTGGAACTTACTTTATATATAAAAAAGATAAAAAACAGGAATCGGTTTCATTATCAGCAACTGTTTCAGCGTGGTTCGGAATTACAGAGCCTGCAATGTTTGGAGCAAACTTGAAATATATGTATCCTTTCTATGCGGCTTTAATAGGTTCTGCTGTAGGAGCGGTTATTTCAACAGGGTTTAATGTTTTAGCAAATGGAATAGGTGTAGGAGGACTGGCTCTTGCATTCCTTTCAATCAAATTTGAAGGTGCTCACCAGCTTGGTTTCTGGCTTGCCACAATTGCGGCATTCGGTTTGTCTCTTGGGCTGACATTGGCATTTTCTAAAAGTAAAAAATTAAATAAAGGAAGCTTGACAGGAGAATAGTCGAATTTCAGGATAAATAAAAAACAGTTTAAAAGTGAGAAACTTTTGAACTGTTTTTTTTACCCTTACGGAAAATAAAACGGGCTATTCTCCTGAAGTATGTTCTATAACATTAT
>CALIJH010000113.1 GCA_938017765.1 uncultured Leptotrichia sp. | reverse complement strand
CGAAAAAATATTTATACGTTTCGTTAAATTTTTATATATAATTTTAAGATATATTAACTAAAAAAATATACACGAAAAAAATATAATTTCTTTCGTTTATTTATAATTATACTGTAAATATTAGAAAAAATCAAGGGATAAAAAATTATTAATTATAAAAAAATAAATTAATGATTAAAAAAATAATTTTTGACAAAATAAAAAACGTGAGGTATAAAAGTAATATGAAAATGGAGTAAATTAAAATAACAGTGTACACATATGAAAGGAGAAAATAATGTCAAAAAGATTACTTAACTGTTTTACAAGTGATTTTAGAAAAATGTCGGGGCAGGACTTGAAAAATGCCATTAAAGCGAGTGAAGGAAGAACAGTTTTATCTGAAAATGTAGCAAATAGAAGAACAGTTACAGGAGATGTTACAAACAGCGAGCTGGCAAGAGCCTTTGGAGCAGACCTTATATTACTCAATGGATTGGATGTATACAATCCTGATATAGCTGCTCTGCCTGAAACTGATGAGCCGATAAAATTATTAAAAAAATTGACAGGGAGACCTGTAGGACTTAATTTGGAACCTGTAGACCTGAATGCTGAAATGATGGAAGATATAGAAATCATTCCGGAGGGTAGAATATGTTCCGAAGCAACACTGAAAAAAATATCTGAAATGGGATTTGATTTTGTTTGTCTTACAGGAAATCCGGGAACGGGAGTATCAAACAAACAAATCGTCGAGGGAATAAAACAGGCTAAAAAACATTTTAATGGAATGGTAATAGCAGGGAAAATGCACGCTGCCGGAGTAAATGAACCTGTCGTAAATTTGGATGTTGTGAAACAGTTTATAAAAAGCGGTGCAGACGTTATAATGATGCCTGCTGTAGGAACTGTACCTGGATTTACTCAAAATGAAATGATAGAAGCCGTGAGATATATTAAGGAAAAAGGTGCCCTTTCCATGTCTGCGATAGGTACAAGTCAGGAAAGCTCAACAAAGGAAACTATAAGGGAAATAGCTATTATGAATAAAATTGCAGGAGTAGATATTCAACACATAGGAGATGCAGGATATTCAGGAGTAGCTAATTTTGAAAATATAATGGAACTTTCCATAGCTATAAGAGGAGTAAGACATACAATAAGAATGATAGCAGCATCCAATGACAGATAGTATAATGGGGATGTGAAAATAGGGAAAAATAGGGAAGTTATAAAAGTAAAAAGAAGTTATAAAAATAAAAGAATATGAAATTAAAGAAGTTATGAAATTAAAGTTATAAAGAAAATCAGAAGATTATTTTACAAGGGAGGATTTTATGAAAAAAATATACTTGTTCTGTTCAGCAGGAATGTCGACAAGTTTAGTTGCAAAGAGAATGCAGGAGGTGGGAGATAAGCATAATTTACCTGTTGAAGTGAAAGCATTTCCTGATAATAAAATAGACATGATTGTTGAGGAATTTCATCCGGATATAATCTTATTAGGACCTCAGGTGAAGTTTAAATTTGAAGAAACAGCTTCAAAATATGAACCAAAAGGAATTCCTGTAGCGGTAATTGACCTTGAAGATTATGGAAAAGTAGACGGAGAACGTATTTTAAAAAGAGCAATAAAAATCTTAAAAGAAAAGGCGGTAAAATAATATGTTTGACAAATTGGAGAAAGTATTAGGACCTTTGGCTTCTAAATTAAGCAGTAATAAAGTTTTAATTGCAATTCGTGATGGATTTTTAGTAGGTACACCTTTAATTATAGTAGCATCAATATTTATAGTTATTGGAAATTTCCCTCTTCCGGGATATTCAGAATTTATAGCCCGATTTTTTGGAGAAGGTTGGGAAGCATATCTTGACTCGGTTATAAATTCCACATTTGGTATATTGGCGTTACTTGGAGTTTTGGGTATCGGATATTATTACGGTAAAGCAAAAGGAATAGAAGGAATAGCAGGAGCAGCAGTATCATTAGTAGCATTTCTTATTTTGAGTCCCCAATCTCATCCTCTGTTCGTAAATGAAAAAGGAAGTGCATTTGGAGGATTTGCATTTGGAAACTTAGGTACAAAAGGGTTATTTCTTGCAATGATTACGGCACTAATTTCAGTAACAATATTTACCGCTGTAAAAAATAAAGGTTGGACAATAAAAATGCCTGACGGTGTACCGCCTGCGGTAATGAATTCATTTGCGGCGTTAGTACCGAGTATGTTTGTTATGCTTGTGTTTTTCATTGTAAGATTGTTCTTTATTTTCTTTACTAAGGACGGATATGCTCATGATTTTATCTACAAAGTATTGCAGGCACCTTTAATGGGATTTGGACAGAGTCTGATATTTGAACCTATTTATCAGTTCCTGTCAACATTATTCTGGTTCTTCGGTATTAACGGACCTGCCGTTACAAATACTATATTCAATCCTTTACATCTTGCAATGAATGGTGAAAATCTTGCCGCATTTAAAGCAAATCAGCCATTACCTAATATATTTACAGGTTCATTCGGAGACTTTTTCTGTAACTTCGGAGGAGGAGGAAGTACACTGTCCCTTGTATTACTGATGATATTCAAAGGAAAATCCGAACGTATGAAAAAATTAGGAAAATTATCAATAGTGCCGGGAATTTTCGGTATAAATGAAATGGTTATTTTTGGACTTCCTGTAGTGCTGAATCCGATTATTGCAATTCCATTTTTATTAGTACCGTTAGTTAATACAATTTTATCCACAATCGTAACATTGTTACATATAATTCCTCGTACAACAGGAGTGTTGCTACCTTGGACAACACCTTTATTCTTCTCCGGCTGGTTATCCACAGGAAGTATAGTCGCAGGACTTTTCCAGATAATACTGGTAATAATAGGATGTATAATTTACTATCCGTTCTTCAGAGTGCTGGACAGCCAATATTTGAAAGAAGAAAGCAAACCTATAGAAAAACAGGGAAATGATGATTTGGATGATATTTCCCTTGATGACATATCTTTTGATTAATATTAAGATTATTAGGAAAATTGTCCTGAATATAATTTTACGTATTTATTTATAACTACTGAATTCAGGACAATTCTTTATTTTTAAAGAAACTATATCTTTAAAAAAATTAATGATAATACAGAAAGGATATTCAGGATATACAATGAGAATAATATTGTTTTTTGACCAGATACAGTCAGGAACAGGGGGAAAAGAGGGTTCGTATGTAGAACTGGCAGTGGAAAAAGGCGGAGTAGCATCATATATGATGTTTGAAGAATATATAAAAGAAATAGGAGGGACTGTACTTGCGACAACGTATTGCAGCGACAGCTATTTTGAAAAAAATGAGGAAACAGTTCTTACAAAAATGGAAGGACTTATAAATAAAGTAAAAGCTGATATCCTTTTATGCGGACCATGTTTTAACTATCATGGTTATGCCAAAATGTCTGCCATTCTTGCAGATTATATTCAAAAAAATACAGAATGTAAACCAGTTGTAGTGTGTTCGGAAGAAAACAGTGATGTTATTGAAAAATTTAAAGACAGGATAGTTATGATAAAAATGCCCAAGAAAGGCGGTGTCGGTCTAAGAGAATCATTGAAAAATATGGCAAAAGTTATTGAAATAGTATATAATAAGGAAGATTTGAAAAAAGTAGAAAATTATATATATGAATAAGAAATGGAGTGAAAATTATGTGGGGAATAATTGCTACATGGTGTATGGCACACGAAGGTGTCGAAAAAGCTGTAAAAATACTTAAAGAGGACGGAAAAGCGGGAGATGCTGTAGAAAAAGCGATAAAAAATGTAGAAGATTTCCCTTATTACAAGTCGGTAGGTTACGGAGGACTCCCAAATGAGGAAATGCAGGTGGAACTTGATGCGGCTTATATGGACGGTACAAGTTTTGACTTTGGTGCGGTATGCGCCATAAAGGATTTTGCCAATCCTATATCTGTAGCAAAAAAGTTGAGCAAACTGAACGAAAACAGTATGCTTGTCAGTTCGGGAGCCGAATTATATGCTCAGAAAGAAGGATTTGAAAGAAAAAATATGCTTACTGAAAGAGCTAAAATCCATTATAAAAACAGAATAAAAGACATTCAGGAACTGAAACCTTATTCGGGTCATGATACGGTGGGAATGGTCTGTCTGGATAAATATAAAAACATAGTTTCAGGAACATCTACAAGCGGACTTTTTATGAAAAAAAGAGGACGTATAGGGGATTCTCCCATTATAGGGTCAGGACTTTATGCCGACAGCGAAATCGGTGGAGCAAGTGCTACAGGATTAGGCGAGGACATAATGAAAGGGATCATTTCCTATGAAATAGTAAAATTAATGGAAGAAGGACTAAGTCCGCAGGAAGCCTGTGAGAAAGCAGTAGTAAAATTTGAAAATAAAATGATGAAAAAAAGAGGTAAAATAGGAGATATTTCAGTTATTGCGATGAATAATAAGGGAGAATGGGGAGTTGCAACAAATATTGAAAATTTTTCCTTTGTAGTCGGAAATGAACTTTCAGAAGTAAAAATTTATCGGGCAAAGAGGGTGAAAAATAAGACGAAATATGAGCCTGCAACAGAAGAATGGATACAGCAGTATACAGATGAAAGAATGAAGCCTATAGAGGAGAAATAAGATGAATATGGAAAAGAAGCGGGAAATAATAAATGAGGTGAAAAATATACAGAATGATCTGATAGCCTCAATAAGGGAATTAGTTTCAATATACAGTGTGGAAACAGATTCTTCTGAAAATATGCCTTTTGGAGAGGGTCCTTATAAAGCATTATGCAAAGCACTTGAAATATCTGAAAAATTAGGATTTCAAACTAAAAATATTGATAATAAAATAGGATATGCTCAATATGGAGAGGGAAAAGACGGATATATAGGGATTTTTGGACATGTGGACGTTGTACCCATAGGAGAAGGCTGGAATTACGACCCGCTAAAAGGTACAATCGAAAATAACTGCATATACGGACGAGGAGTTTTGGACAATAAAGGACCTATTTTGGCGAATTTGTTTGCATTATATATCTTAAAAAAATGTAATGTAACATTTGATGTTCCTGTCAGGATAGTGTTCGGAACAAACGAAGAAACAGGATTTAACTGTGTAAAACATTACCTCACAAAAGAAAAACCTCCCATTTTCGGCTGGACGCCTGATTGCAAATGGCCGGTAGTTTATGGAGAGAGAGGACGTTTGAGAGTAAAAGTCTATGCGGAAATTGAATACAGCAAGGAATTTTATGATTTTGTAAATGGATATGTCTTATTTGCACCGTCCAATGGAGCAAATTTAAATATAGATTTTGAAGATGAAGATTTTGGAGAAATGATAATGAGAGGTTATAAATTAGGTACTCATAGAGATATAAACTATTTTGAATGGACTATGTGTTATCCTAAAAGCTGTACAAAAAATCAGATAATAAAGCTAATAAAACGGAAACTGACTAAAGGTCTTAAATTGGAAGAAATTTCAAACTGGGATCCTATATTGTATGATAAAACTTCCAAATATGTAAAAACACTCCAAAAAGTTTATAATAATGCAACGGGATTTGATGCGACTCCTGTTACAACGACAGGTGGAACTTATGCTAAAATCATTCCTAATATTATTGCTTATGGACCAAGTTTTCCGAAACAAGGAGATATAGCTCATTTGCCCGATGAATGGCTAAATTTAAAAGACTTGGAAAAAATTACCGAAATATATGCACTGGCATTATATGAGATAAGTAAGCTCAAAAATAAGTAACTGAACAAAAAATAATTTGACAAACATATATATTAGTGATATACTTATAAAGTTAATGGCGACATGGTCGAGGGGCTTAGGCAGAGGTCTGCAAAACCTTGTACACCAGTTCGAATCTGGTTGTCGCCTCCAAAGCTGACAAATAACTTTACGATATAAAGATTGCTCAAATTTGTGAGCAATTTTTTTATATAAAAATTTTCTATATAAAAAATAACTATAAAAAAACTGCCTCAAAATCAGAAGAAATAAATATGATTTTTGCATAATTTATTATAAACTTCTTTCTTTTTGAAACAGTTTTATATTTTGAGATAGTTTCAGATTTTTAAAATAATTTTTTTATTTGTCTTATTATCTTGGATTTCTTATGTATTCAATATATTTTTTGGCACTTTCCGACATTTTTTCATCGCTCATATCTTGAACTGCTCCAAATACTGCAAAATGAGGTAAAGGTTTTGCCTCTACATAGAGTGTGCATGCACGAAATGGAGATAAAATTTCACTCAAAGATATAGTAGTGTATTCTGTTTCCAAACCTCCTGCGGAAACAGCAACTCCTATTTCTTTATTTTTCAGTTTTCCTCCTTCAGGAACACCATACGCCCAACCGAAAGTCCAGACGTCATCAAACCATTTTTTCAGCAATGGAGGACAGCTAAACGAATATATAGGAAATTCCAAAATAATTCGTCCATATTTTTCCATTAATTTCTGTTCTTTTTCTATGTCAATATTCCAATCAGGATATTTTTTGTAAAGTTCGTGTACTTCAAACTCATCGGGATATTTTTCCAGTTCTTCTTTCAATTTTTTGTTAATTCTTGAATTTTGCATATTAGGATGTGCTAAAATTACAAGTGTTTTCATAATACATCATTCCTTTCAAATTTGATTTTTTCTAATTCAATATTTTTAAATTAAGTATTTTAAAATCTAATATTTTCAGATTCAGAATTGTTAAACAATCTCAAGATTAGGGTATATCTGAAAATTATTTTTCCAAAACGGAAATTCTTTCCTTTATATGATTTCCTTTTTCAATCTCATCAACCATAGCAACGGCATAATCAGCATAACTTATTTTGCTTTCACCTTTATCATTTACTGTAAATTTTTCTCCTGCGAGAATATATTGTCCTGTCTTTTCTCCACTTTCGTTAAAGTCAGCCGCAGGGCTGATATATGTCCAACGAACGTTATTCTTTTTACGAAGTTCAGCAAGGCCTTTAGCCATTGCATTTGCTACAGGTTTATAATCTTCAGGAAAATCAGGTGTTTGGGATAATTGAGTTTTATGTTCTTTGTCAACATATAGACTTCCGGCTCCTCCTACGACAAGTAAACGTGTTTCTTTTCCTGCCAGTAAAGCACTTAAATGTTCTAAAGATGTAGTATGTTGCGGCAATGTATCAGGCGTCCATGCGGAAAATGCCGTAACTACAGCGTCAAATCCTTTCAAATCGTCTGCTGTCAGATTAAATAAATCTTTCTGTATAACTTTCTTAGCTGCACTTTTATTTTCACTACGTACTATTGCTGTTACATCAAATCCTCTTTCTACCGCTTCTTTTACGATTAGGCTTCCTGCTTTACCGTTTGCCCCTATAACTGCTATTTTCATTGTAATTACCTCCTAAATTCTTTATTTATAATCAAATTATACAGTATAAAATTTCGGATGTGAAGTAAGCACTTTTTTGTATTATAGTTACTTAATGGAAACTCTTGAGAAAAATCTATATATAAACAGAATAAAAAATTTTAAGGGATTTCCTATTTACAAATATTTTTATTGTAGTATAATAGAAGAAAGTGTGTTTTATGGAAATTAGTATAAAAAAGAAAGTAAAGATAAATAAGACTATAAGGAAAAAAAGAAAGGATTGAACAATATGAAAATAAATAAAAAAGAATTACCTGACTGTTCTGTAGAAACAACGTTAATGCTTATATCGAATAAATGGAAGATACTTATTATAAGAGATTTGTTTGACGGTACAAAAAGGTTTAGTGAACTGAAAAAATCAATAAATAATATTTCCCAAAAAGTTTTAACATCTAACTTGAGGGAAATGGAAAAAAATGGGTTACTGACAAGGAAAATATATCCTGAAGTGCCTCCGAGAGTGGAATATAGGCTAACAAAAATAGGAAAAAGTCTAAGTCCTATTTTAGAAGAAATGGATAAATGGGGAACGGGATACAAGGAAAAAATCAAATAATCAGTTAAAAACTGTATCAAAAGTTACACTTTTTTATAAAAAAATATGTTACAATTTAACAAAATACTTTTATAGTCAAATAATTTATTTTTAAAATTACTTTATTTGTTTTATATTTATTTTTTCTGTTTTTTTATTAGTTTTATTGTTATTGCTATACGGTTCTATAGTATACAGAAAATTTATTTATAAAAAAATTATTTAATTTGAGACTATTTAACTAATGAAATTATTTGATGAATAAATAAAAAATTGCAATGATAGGAAAGATATATATAAATAAAGGCGGTGTGTTTAAATGAAAAAAGATATGAAGGAACATCTGAATATTGATGTCGCAATGATTGAAAAAATGACTAATATAAAAAGGGATTACATTGAAGGGAAAACAGATTATGAAACTACGAAAGCTCTTATAAAACAGAATTTTACAAAGATAACTCCCGCAGAATTTGCTTATTCCGAACAAAAAATAAAAGATTTGGGCTTTGATGACAACACTGTTCATGACAAGATGAACGACGTATTGGGACTGTTTGACGATATTATCGTGAGAGAAGCACCTGATTTACCCGAGGGACATCCTATAAGTACTTATCTTATGGAAAATTTTGTCATAAAAGAATTAATTGCGGAAATGAAAGAAGAAGCTGACAAAAAATTTATAAAAAATAAATGGCTCGAATTATACGACAAACTTTACAAATTTAACATACATCTTTCAAGAAAACAGCATCAGCTCTTTTCAATGCTTGAAAGAAAAGGTTTTGACAGACCGTCAAGAATAATGTGGAGCTTTGATAACGCGGTAAGGGATAGCATAAGCAAAGCAAGGCACCTTTTGAATGAGGACAAGATAGATGAATTTATGGAGCAGCAAAAACTTGTATGGGAATTGACACTGGATATAATGAACAAAGAAGAGGAAGTCCTTTATCCTACATCATTAAAAATGATTACCGAAGAAGAATTCAGAGGAATGAGACCGGGAGACGATGAGATAGGATATTGTCTTATTGACAAACCTGAGGGCTTTTATCCTGAAACAAAAGAAGAAGAAAAAGTTTCCGAGGAAAATTCCGCAGAAAATTCTTCAACTCAAAATCAGGCAGGATTTATGAATGATTTGGCAAGTCTGCTTTCCAAATATAATATGGGAAATGAGCCTAAAAAAGAAAATGATGTTCTCAATGTGAAACAGGGGAAACTTACATTGGAACAAATAAACCTGATTTATCAACATATGCCGGTAGACCTCTCTTTTGTTGATGAAAATGAAATTGTAAAATTTTATACAGATACGAAACATAGAGTATTTCCAAGAAGTGCAGGAGTAATAGGGAGAGATGTGAAAAACTGTCATCCGAGAGAAAGTGTGGATACGGTTATGGCTATATTTGACGCTTTCAGAAAAGGGGAGCAGGAAGAAGCGGAATTCTGGCTGGAAACAAACGGTAGATTTGTATATATCACTTATACGGCGGTAAGAGATGAAAACGGTAAATTTAGAGGAGTTCTCGAAATGATGCAGGATATTACAAAAATCAGAAGCCTGACAGGACAGAGAAGACTTTTGATGTGGGAAAATCCCGCTAAAAAAAGTGAAAGCTACGAACAAAAAAATGAAGAAGATAAAAGCGAATACGGATTTGATAAAAACTCCGTAATTGGAGATATAATAGATAAATATCCGTATATAAAAGAATTTATGCCGACATTGGCTCCTGAATATACAAAGCTTTTAGACCCTGTACAGTATATGATTATGTCCAAAGTAGCTACTCTTGATATGATTGCCGAAAGAGGAGGGTTTACGGTTCCTGAATTGATTAACAAAATAGAAGAGAGAATAAAAAGAGAAGAAAGAAAAACGGGTGATACTGAGATTGCAAGTGAGTATGGTCTTACAAAGGACTCGATAATAGGAAATATAATAGATAAATACCCATATATAAAAGAGTTTATGCCGACATTATCACCTGTATACAACAGACTTCTCAATCCCGTACAATATATGATTATGTCCAAAGTGGCTACCCTTGATATGATTGCAGCACGTGGAGGTTTTGAAGTTGATGACCTGATTAAAAAAATGGAAGCTAAAATCAGAGAAGAGGAAAATAAATAGTTTTTGAACCAAATTTGAACCAAAGAACCAAAGGAGAATAATTATGAAAATTTATACAAAATACGGAGATAAAGGGTTTACAAGATTATATGGAGGAGATCGGGTAAGCAAGACTAATATAAGAGTTGAGGCATACGGTACAACTGATGAAGTATGTTCATTACTGGGGTCAACTGTAGCTAAAATGGCAAATTATCCTGAATTATCAGATATCAGAGAAGAATGTATAACTATTCAGCATCATTTATTTGACTGTGGCAGTGATTTGGCGACTCCGAGAGAGTTACGTCCCTACAAACAGACAGAAAAAGATGTGGAATGGCTGGAAAAAAGAATAGACGAATATCTTCCCTCACTACCTCAACTGCAATGCTTCATAATTCCCGGAGGTAGTAAAGTTGCGGCAGAATTTCATATATTAAGAACTGCAACAAGACGTCTGGAACGGAAAATGGTAGCCGTTATTGAAGCGGGAGAAAGTGTAAACGAAGAAGGGTTACGTTATATAAACAGACTTTCCGACTATTTCTTTGTAGTTGCATGTCTAATAAATGTAAGAATGGGGATAAAAGAAGTGGATTATGTCCGTAGTGATAAAATATTTAAATTGGGAAATAAAAAATAAGATTATCTCATAGACTTGAAATAAATTCAGATAGGGGATAAGATACTAAAAAACAGCAGTTTTTGTAATTCTGCTGTTTTTAAATTTTAATATATCTTAATTTTTTATAATTTTAAATTTTCCCAATCTTATTTTTTACGGTATTGACGAATTTTTCAAACAGTTTTACAGAGTTCTCATCTGTATGTATCATTGATTCAGGATGCCACTGAACACCTAAAATAAAGCTGTCATCCGAAATATTTTCAATAGCTTCTACGGCACTATCTTTGCTTCTCGCAATGACTTTAAAGCCGTCAGCAACTTCGTTTACAATTTGATGATGAAAGCTGTTTACAAGTGCGTCGTTTCCGTATATGTCCTCAAGAAAGCTTTCTTTCTTTATATCAATTGAATGAGTAGGTCTGTCCCATTTTGAAGCTTGGGAATGTTTTATATAAAAATCGCTGTTATAAGCTAAATCCTGATAAAGTGTTCCTCCAAAAGCCACATTTATAATCTGGTGTCCTCTGCAAATTCCTAAAACGGGTTTTTTCTGTTCGACAGCGGTTTTTAAAAGAAGAATATCGAAATTATCTCTATCCAAGAAAGTTTCTTCAATATTCTGTTTAGGTTCTTCTCCGAAAAGTTGAGGAAAAACATCATGTCCGCCTGATAGAATTAATCCGTCAATAAAATTTATCTGTTCTTTTGTAACTTCGGTATTTGTATTAAATGGAATAATAAAAGGAATTCCTCCTGTTTTTATGACAGCTTCTATATAAGCGTGATTTACATAGGCTCTCTCATAGCCGTTAAATTTTCCTCCTTCTGTTACTAAAATATTTCCTGATATTCCTATAATAGGCTTTCTCTCCATTTCTATCTCCTTTGGTTTATCATAATTTTTCAGTAATAATATTTAACCACAATTTTCGTTCATAGTCAATTGCTATTTATAAATATTTGAATTTATGATATAATCTACAAAATAAATAATCGTAATCCAAAAAGGAGCCTGTTATGAAAGAAATGACTGATAAAACTGAAAAAACATTGGATTTAGGAAAAATAAATTCAGATAAATCAGATAAGACAAATTTGATTGATTTTGATGACAGCGATTTAAATAATACCGATTTTAGTAATATGAATTTAAATAATATAGATGAAATAAGAAATAAAATTGATGAAATTGACGGGAAACTTGTAAAACTAATTGAAGAACGTCTGAAAATCGTAGAAAATGTGGCATTGTATAAAAAACGGAACAATATTCAGATTTTTGATGAAAAAAGGGAAAAAGAAGTAATAGAAAAAAATTTGAAAAAAGTTATAAATAAAGAACTCGAGAGCTATATAGAGATGATATTAAAAGATATTATGAAGACGAGCAAATTGTACCAGAAGGAAAAAATAGAAAATGAATAATAATTTAAGGAAAAGATAAATGAGATTGGACAGATTTTTGGCAAATTCGGGAGTGGGGACGAGAAAAGAAACAAAAGAAATTTTAAAAAAAAGAAAAATAAAAGTAAATGATAGTATAATAATTGATGGAAGTGTTCATATTGATGAAAATAAAGATATTATAAAATATGAAGATAGAGTAATTTCATATAAGCCTTTTGTCTACGTAATGATGAATAAACCTGACGGAGTAATATCTGCAACAGAGGACAGGGAGCATAAAACGGTAATCGAGCTCTTAGGAGATGATTACAGGACTTACAGTATGTTTCCTATAGGCAGACTGGATATTGATACTGAAGGGCTGCTTATACTGACCAATGACGGAATGTTGACCCATAACCTGCTTGCACCCAATAAGCATGTAAATAAAAAATATTATGTGGAATTGAAAAATCCTGTATCACAGTCTGATATTGAAAAATTGGAAAAAGGAATAGAGCTTGAAAATGGGTTTATTACAAAAGATGCAAAAATAGAAGTAATAGAAAATGCTGACATTCCTATTAATAAAAAAACAGGAGAAAGAACAGTAAGCAAAGCATATATTACAATTACCGAAGGAAAATATCATCAGGTGAAAAGAATGTTTAAAGCTGTAGATAATAAAGTAATCTATCTGAAAAGAATACAAATGGGAAAATTGAAACTGGATGAAAAGCTGAAAACGGGAGAATATAGGGAGCTTACTGAAAATGAAATAAAAATACTCAAAAATAATTGATAAAAATCCAAATTATTTACTCATTGAAAGGAGAAATATGGAAAAATTCGGATTGCTGGGAGAAAGGTTAGGACACAGCTTTTCAAAGGAAATACACGAAGCATTTTTCAAAATTATCGGAAAAGAAGCCAAATACGATTTGATAGAAAAAAAATTTAGTGAAATACCTTCGTTTTTGGAAGAAATGAAAGCAGGAAAATATAAAGGACTGAATGTTACAATTCCTTATAAAGTTGAGATAATGCAATATCTGGATGAAATAACTCCTATTGCAAAGGAAATTGGAGCAGTAAATACCGTAACATTTAAGGACGGTAGACTGGTAGGCGATAATACCGACTATTACGGTTTTTTAAAAACTCTTGAAATGAAAAATATAGAAATTGAAGGAAAAAAAGTACTGATTTTAGGAACAGGCGGAGCCGCTAGAGCGGTATACAATGTACTGGCTGATAAAAAAGCGGAGCAGATATATATTGCTACAATTCTTGAAAATGATGTTTTTAAAGTAAGGAAGTATGACAGATTGCTAAATTATTCCGAAATAAGAAATATAAGAAATATCAGCCTTATTGTAAATTGTACACCTGTAGGAATGTACCCTGAAATAAATATGACACCTTTGGAAGATATAAACTTCATTGAAACTGAATATCTGATAGATTTGATATATAATCCGCAGGAAACGGTACTTATGAAAAAATACAAAATACAAGGAATAGAAAGCACAAACGGTCTTTTAATGCTCATATCACAGGCAATAAAGTCTGAAGAAATATGGAATGACAGAAATTATAATGAAAATATTTTAAAGGAAATACACAATAAACTTGTAAAAAAATTATATAAATAACTAGGAGAAAAATATGAATAATTTTGAAGTAATAAAAACACCTATAAAAGACTTAGTAATCATTCAACCGAAAGTTTTTGGTGATGAAAGAGGATTTTTTTTAGAAACATATAACAAAAAATCTTTTGAAGAACATGGATTAACAATGGAATTTGTTCAAGATAATCACTCTAAATCAAAAAAGGGTGTCTTAAGAGGACTACACTTCCAAACAAAATTTACTCAAGGTAAGTTAGTAAGAGCAGTAAAGGGAAGTGTTTATGATGTTGCTGTAGACTTAAGAAAAAGTAGTGAAACATATGGACAATGGTATGGAGTTTTACTAACAGAACAAAATAAGACAATGTTCTATATTCCTGAAGGTTTTGCACATGGATTTCTCACTCTTACCGATAATGTGGAATTTGCTTACAAGGCGGATAATTATTACAATAAAGAATCAGAGGGAGCTATCCGGTTTGATGATGAAAAAATCGGAGTAGACTGGAAATTAGCAGACTTGGGAGTAGGAGAAGTTATAATCTCTGATAAAGATAAAACAGCTCCGGGGTTTGAAGAACTGACAGATGACTGTTTCTTTTAACGATAAGGAGTATAGTGTAAAATTTATCATTTAAGCTGTTGTTATATTATGTGGGTGTCAAGAGGATTTGACAGCCGGTACTACAGGATTGCTACGGCTTTGCTTAGAGTAATCCTTATAAAAATATAAATAAATGTAGAGAAAGGCGAAAA
>CALIJH010000112.1 GCA_938017765.1 uncultured Leptotrichia sp. | reverse complement strand
TTACTATTTTTACAAAATTCATTTTTTCCGCTTCTTTCACAATTTCCTCTATATTCTGATAATACTGACCTATTATGGGCATTTTTCCATAATAAAGAGGCTCCAGAACAGAATGACCTCCTATATTTACAAGAGTTCCTCCTACAAACACAAAATCCGCAAGCTGATAAAAATCTCTCAATATTCCTATTTTATCAACTATGATAATATCACTTTTTTCTTTTTCCGAAAATAATGAATAGCTTTTCTTATTATTGTCAGAAATTTGACTTATTCCAAATTGTCCTGTATCTGACTGTTTTATATCGGTTTCTTTTATGTCGTTAATAATTTCATGTATTCTTTCCAAATGTCTCGGTACAAATATTAACTGGTATTCATTATCCCTGTTTATTTCCCTGAATACTTCAAGCCATATTTTTTCTTCTCCCGGACGTGTACTTCCGCACACTATTATTTTTCTGTTGTCAATTATATAGTTTTCCTTATAATTTTTCCTCTTATCTTCGGAAAGTATTTCATATTTTATGGAATATTTTAAATTTTTAAATACATATATTTTTTCTTTTTCCACTCCTAAATTTAAATACCTTGCTTTATCTTCTTTACTTTGTACCATTATTTTTTTTGCCTTATTCAGTATCTTTTTTATTAAAAATTTTATTTTGAGATATGTTTTTAAATTCTTTTCCGTGAGTCTGCCGTTTAATATATAAAGTTCCGAATATTTTTTGGAGACTGAATATAGATTCGGCCAGATTTCAGTTTCAATTATGATTGTCTTTTTTATTTGGAATGTCATATATAATTTTTTCAATAAAAAATAATCATCTAACGGAAAATATATTATCTTTATATTTTCATTATTTTCATAAGTCTTTTTTATTGCTTCTTTTCCTGTATCAGTCATAATGGATATTATTATTTTCTCATTTTTTTTCAGCAGCTGCTCTATCAGCTCTTTTGACAGGTTAAATTCCCCTACGGAAGACATATGTATAAATACTGCTTTTTCATCTTCTTTCAGAAAATTCTGATTTTTCAGATTTTGAGATAATCTTTTCCAAAAAAATTTTCTTATTTTCCTGTTAAATATGGAAACTATAAAAATTATCATATATAAAAAATATCTCAGTATATTGTATATTATCATTTTTTCTCCGATTTATAACAATGTTTTTATATAATTATATCATATTTCAATCTTTAAAAAAAGAAAAGACTGCCTTAACAGGTTTAATCCTGTTAAAACAGCCCGATAATTTTTAAATTTACTATTTAGCTACTTTATCAGCTAATTTTTTACCAACTTTAAATTTAACTACTTTTTTAGCAGCTATTTTGATTTCTTTTCCTGTTTGAGGATTTCTTCCTGTTCTTGCAGCTCTTTTTTGTACTCCGAATGTTCCCCATCCGACAAATTGAACAGTTTCTCCTTTAACTAAAGCTTTTTCAACAGTTCCTAAGAATTCGTTTACTAATTCTTCAGCTCTTTTTTTAGTTTCTCCAGTTGATTTTGCGTAAGCCTCTACAAATTCTTTTTTTGACATATTATTGACCTCCATATATTTCTTTTTATTTTATTTTCATAGATATTATACACTATTTTTTTTATTTGTCCAGCTTTTTTTTGACTTAGATAGTTATTTGAAGGTTCAAATGCAGTATTTATAACGTATTTTTTAAATATAATTTTTAATTTTTCATATTTTTTTATTAACTTGTTGAATTTTATATATATTTAAAATTTCTTTTTTTACTTCCTCTATACTTTTAGCGGTAGTATCGACTTCAACTGCATCGGCTGCCTTTTTTAAAGGAGTGATCTCCCTTGTGGAATCCAGTTTATCCCTATCCGCTATGTTTTTATAGATTTCTTCAAAAGAAACTTTTTGACCTTTTTCGAGCATTTCTCTGTATCTTCTTTCGGCTCTTTCTTTGAGGTTTGCCACTAAATATATTTTTATATCCGCATTCGGAAAAACAACAGTTCCTATATCCCTTCCGTCAAGTATGACATCTTTCGATTGGGAAAATTTTCTTTGTAAATCCACCATTTTTTCTCTTACTTCTTTAATAGCTGCGACTTTTGAAACATTTTGCGACACATCCGATTTTCTTATTTCTTCGCTGACATCTTTTCCGTCAAGGAAGAAGCTTTCCTTATCTATGTTAATATTCAAGTTTTGAAGTAATTCTTCTATTTTTTTCTTGTCTTCAAAAGAAACTTTTTCATTCAGCAGTTTCAATGTAAACATACGATACATTGCTCCCGTATCAAGATATATCAGGTTTAAATCTTTGGCAACCAATTTTGAAATAGTACTTTTTCCACTTCCTGCAGGGCCGTCAATGGCAATTATCATTTTTATTCTCCTTCATATTTAAAAACTAAAGATACCCAGTTGTTTTTTTCATTTCTGTCAATATTTTTTAATTTGTATAATTCTGTTTTTTCAACAAATTCTTCTTCTTTTTCTTTTAAAATTCCCGAAAATATTACGATAGCATTCTTTTCCAGTACTTTTTCGATATTTTCAAGCAATTCAATCAATACATCCACTAATATATTTGATACAACTATATCATATCTGTCGTTTATGTTGTCGACAAGATTTCCTATAACAATTTCAAAATTTTCAAAAATATTATTTTTTCTAAAATTTTCTTTTACTACTTCTTCGACTTTGTCATCAATGTCTATTCCTGTTACATTGCCTATTCCGATTTTTTTGCCGATTAGCATTAGAATTCCTGAACCGCAGCCAATATCAAGTAACTTTTTTCTTCCGTTCGAATATTTTTCGAGAAATTCCACACACAGACTTGTAGTTTCGTGAGTTCCCGTTCCGAAAGCCATTCCCGGGTCTATTTCAATGATTTTTTCATTTCCTGTCGCTTCATAGCTGTCCCAGCTTGGTTTTATAATTATATTATCAGTTATTTTTACAGTATGAAAATATTTTTTCCATTCATCTTTCCAGTCATCATCAGAACATCGGGAAGTATATATTTCATATCCAAAATCTTCATTTTCATCAGCATATTTTTCAAGATTTTCATTTATTATTTTGAGTTTTGAGCCTGAAAATCTGTTGTCGATTATATACCCTGCAATACTCCATATTTTATTTTCATTTTTAAAATTTCTGTTATAATCCAGTAAATTATCTGAAAAATAATCTATAGCTTCGGTTTCTTTTATTCCTATTTCTTCAAAAATATTTATAATTTTCCCTTTAGAAATCGCTGAATTATCTGAAAAATAATCTACTTTGACTTTTATCCATTTCATTATCAGACCTCATTATAATGCATATTAATTCTTTTTATAGATTCGGCTTTTCCTGTATTTTCATTGATTTCGACTTCTATACCGTTTATCTTTACATTTTCATCACAGACCGAATATCTCGAGGGCATACCGTCTTTAAATTTCTGTAGGCTTTCCTTTTTATTCATCCCAAGTACTCCGTCATGACCTCCTGTCATTCCTATGTCGGTTATATAAGCTGTTCCTCCTGACAATATTCTTTCGTCAGCGGTTTGGACGTGGGTATGTGTTCCGTATACTAATGAAGCTTTTCCGTTTAAATTCCAGCCCATTGCCTGTTTTTCGGATGTTGCTTCTCCATGAAAATCAAGGATGACAATGTTGGTTTCTTTTAATATTTCAGGAATTATTTCATCCAATGCCAGAAAAGGACAGGCAATAGGAGGCATAAACACTTTTGCTTGGGCATTTATGACGGCTATTTTTTTACCTTTTTTTTCAACTATAGTATAACCTTTTCCGGGAGCTTCCTTTACAAAGTTTATAGGTCTTATCATTCTTTTCTCTTCGTTTATGTACGCGTATATTTCCTTTTTATCCCAAGTATGATTTCCTAAAGTAATTACATCGGCTCCACGGGCAAACATCTGGTCTGCTATCTTTCCTGTTATCCCGAATCCTCCGGCAGAATTTTCCCCGTTTATTATAATAAAATCATAATCCTGCTTTCTTTTCTCTAAATATTTGAAAAGGATATTTCTTCCCGGTTCTCCGACTATATCTCCTATTACTAAAAATTTCATTTTTTTCCTCTTTCTTTTAACACTTTATCAGCATTTTCCCTCATTTTCATAAAATCATCAATTTTTACTTCCTTACTTATTGGATAATACCATATAAACTGGGAAAAATAATCTTTTATTTCTTTTTTTGAAAAATCATATCCGGCCTCGGCATAAGGATAATTTCTTACGATTTCAAGTTCTTTATCTGTGAGTTTCTTCATATCTTCTTCAGAAGACATAAAAGAATATTTATCGGATATTTTATATCCTTTTGATGTTTTATCCGCTTCTCCGTAATATTGAACTCTGAAATCTTTTATTTCTTTCATTCTAAATTCCTCATCAGGAGAAAAATTTAATGTCTTATATCTGATATATCCATTTTTCAGTCTTACATATACGATTTCAGGGATTTTTTCTTTCGATTTAGTATAATTAGCCTTTATATAGTCCATTTTTCCTTCTCCTACAAGCTCCCAATTTATTTTTTTATTATTTTTCCAGAAAGTATAAGGCAAAGTGATAAATCTGTTTCCCGGCTCAATAATTAATTCAAAGTCATCCACTTTTTTATTTTTCCATTTGGAAATAGTTGTCCATACATATTCATAATCGACTCTTCCCACTCCCCCGGAACCTGAATAGTGATAACTGTGTTCTACAATATTTTCACCCTTTTTTAAATTTGCTTCAAAAAAATAGATATAACTGTCTTTATATTTTTTTACATTGTATTTTTTAATTTCTTCTTTACTTAAAGGATTTTTCTTATAAAATGCACTCATTTTTTCAACATTGGATTTTACAGTTTTTCCGTTTACTACAGTTGAAAAATCTTTAAAGTGCATTTCTCCGTCCCAGTTATAATTATCATACTCTTCATCAAATCCTCCCTCGGGAGTTATAAATCCTATAATTTTCTTTTTAGCTTCGGGACTGTTAAAAACAAAACTCACATTGACAATCATTCCATCATCAGTTATTTTCATTCTGATTACTTCTTTTTTTATAGAAACCTCTGAAATTTCAATAGGTATAATATGCTCTCCCCGAGATTGAAATTCCCAGTCATTTGCGAAAGCTGTAAACGCTAATAATAAAAACAAAAAATATAACAATACTTTAACTCTTTTTCCCATATTTCAACATCTCCTTTAAATTTTAACTGTAATATTTATTATATTTATTTCATTATATCATCTTTTTTTATATTTTTTATTCATATATCACAAATAATATATCATATAAACATTAAAGAAAAATGAGAAATTTCATTTTAATATTTTTGATAAAATTGGTTTTCAACCTTTGGAACAGTTTTATGTAAATAAAACAGGGATTATCTTAAATTAGAATTATCTTCAGAATAATTAGAGATATTTGTAATTTTTAAGTAATCCCTTTGATTTATTATTTCATTTTATTATTTTCCATATTAATTATTTTGCGTATTCTACCGCTCTTGTTTCTCTTATGACTGTTACTTTTATTTGTCCCGGATACTGCATTTTTTCTTCTATCTCTTTTGCGACTTCCCTTGACAGAATAACTGCCTTATCATCATTTATCTGGTCAGGATGGACAATCAGTCTTAATTCTCTTCCTGCCTGAATTGCATAAGAACTTTCAATTCCTTCATGACTGTTTGCTATTTCTTCGAGTTGCTCCAGTCTTTTCAGATAATTTGATAATGTTTCCCTTCTTGCTCCCGGTCTTGAAGCGGAAATAGAGTCCGCTGCCTGAACGAGTACAGCTTCCACGCTTAACTGTTCTACTTCATCATGGTGAGCTTCAACTGCGTTTATTACTATTTCATTTTCCTTGGAGAATTTTCTCAAAAACTCCCCTCCATTTATTGCGTGTGAGCCCTCCTGCTCATGGGAAAAAGCTTTTCCTATGTCATGGAGCAATCCTGCCCTTTTTGCTACATCTACATTGGCTCCTACTTCTGCCGCCAATGCCGCTGCGATATGTGCTACTTCTATAGAATGTGTTAAAGCATTTTGACCAAAACTAGTTCTAAAATGAAGCTTACCTAATTTTTCAATTAGTTCTCTACTCATTTTATTAATACCAAGTTCAAACAATGCTTGATTACCATATTCCATTAATTTTAATTGCATTTCTTTTGATACTATATCATATACTTCTTCTATTCTAGCTGGATGTATTCTTCCATCTTGAAGTAACATATCTAGTACTTCTCTTGCTATTTCTCTTCTATATATATCAAATGATGATAACACAATAACTTCTGGTGTATCATCTATTATTAAATCAACTCCTGTAATAGCTTCAAGTGTCCTAATATTTCTTCCTTCTCTTCCAATCAATCTACCTTTCATATCATCATTTGGTAAATTAACAACAGTAATTGTTTTTTCATTAGTAACACTAGCAGAATATCTAGACATAGCTTGAACTAACATTTCTTTAGCCTTCTTATCAACATTAAGTGTTGCTTCTTCTTCTTTTTCTTTGATAAGTTCTGCTATTTCACTATCTATTTCTTTTTCTACTTTAGCTAGAATTTTTTCTCTAGCTTCTTCTTTAGTTAATTTTGAAATATTTGACAATTCTTTAAGTTGTTCTTCCTTTAAATCATCTATTTTAAAATATTCTTCTTGTAATGCTAATTGTTTTTCAACAATTTTTTGATCCTTTTCTTCAACTAATTCTTCTCTTTTTTGTAAAAGTTCATCCCTTCTATCAATATTTTTTTCTCTTT
>CALIJH010000111.1 GCA_938017765.1 uncultured Leptotrichia sp. | reverse complement strand
ATCGATTTGCTTTATGAGCCCTTCTTCACCGTCTAAACATATGTGTGCGGCAAGCTCGCCGGAACCGTCTGAAGAACAAAAACTGCATCCGCCAATGCCAAGAGAACCGTCACGATTTGGGCAGGTAAAGCCGGCATCAATTGATAACTTGATGGTTTTTCTTCCGAAATATTCTACCTGAATATCGGAAGCAAAATGGTCTGAAGCCAGAGCGATTATAGTCTTATTTCTAAGTGCATTATTCAAGTTTTCCGTATCTCTTAGAGCTATTGGATTTAGTCCGCCTTCTTCACGCCATTTATTCATTAGATCGTTTAATTTTCTGTTTTTTTGCTTTCTGAATACCGCATAGAACTTTCTTATATTTCTCATTACACTTCCCGCTTCAAATCCTCCTAAATGCAATGAAACTATTATTACAGCTTTATCATTATTTTTAGTCGCTTCGAGCATAAGTTCCTCATTTTCCACATAAGTATTTCCATTTGAAGTAATTTCTTTCAAATAAATGGAAGTCATTATCATCTTTCCCATTGTACGATAAGATTCTTTTGCTATATTTATTATTTCTTTTTTTTCTTTCTCGGGAAAAGCCTGTTTTATATTATTTATTGTGAGTTCTCTTCTCCTTTTTATCAAATAATATCCTAACATTCCCATATTTTCAAAAAATTTATATCTAAATTTCAATGGAAAAATGGACATAATATTCTTAAAAAGAACAACTATCCCACCTGTAATATTCTCTCTTAAGTTACACTTCATAAATTTATCTCCTTCAATTTATATTAAAAATATATATGGTAAAAAATATATTTTATTATTTTATTAAATATTATTTATCAAAATTTTATATTTCTGGGACAGTTTCTTTAGATAAAAGAGAGCATATTATCTACGCTCTCTCTTCTTTTGAAAATATATCAATATTTATCAATTATTTTCTTATTCCTAATTTTTCAATTAACTCTCTGTAGTTGTCCACGTTTTTATTTTTAACATAGTTTAACAGTCTTCTTCTTTTACCTACCATTTTTAGCAACCCTACCCTTGAGTGGACATCTTTAGGATGTATTCTCAAATGTTCTGTCAGATGATTAATTCTCTCAGTAAGCAGAGCTATCTGAACATCTGATGAACCTGTATCCTGTGCATTTTTACCGAATTGGTTGATAATTTCCTGTTTTGATTTCATTGCCATTTATATTTCCTCCTATTTTTTATTATTTAATCCAAGAACATAGTGGCAAACTTATGTTCATAGAAAAAATTCAAGTTATGATACCATATTTAGCATTATTTGTAAAGCTATTTATTATCTTATAATTAGTTTATTATAATTATTTTGTAAATTCTTCTACGAGTAAATCATAGCTTACTTCACCCTTGTATACTTTTCCTATTTTATCTCCGTCTATTTTCAGATTAAAAGGAAATGCTTGAACCTTAAAGCCTGAAAGTATTTCATTCTGACTGTCATAAAACGCAGGAAATGTATATTCATTATTCTTTATATATTCCTTTACTGCTTCAAGACTTGAATTTACTTTTGAATACACCACTACTACATTTACTTTGTCTTTATATTCATCATAAAATTTCTGAACTTCCGGTGCTTCGGACCTACAATGAGGACACCACTCCGCTGCTACTATAAATAACGTTTTTTTACCGTCTTTTAAAAATTCGGAACTTTCATGTTTTTTACCATTTAAATCTTCCAGTTGAAAATTAGGTACCTTTTCATTAGGTTCAACTTTTGCTGAAAATTCTTTGCTACATCCTACTGCAAAAATCATTATCATTATTAAAAATAATATTTTTTTCATTGTACACCTCTTATTTTAATTTTTTGTAATTTTACTTTATTTTTCTTTTATTTCTTTTTGAATTTTACTTTTATATACTTATAAGTGCTTCGTATTCAGGTTCCAGTCGGTAACCATACTCTTTTGCCATTTTAAAATATATTTTTGCCTTGTTTTTATCCTTTTTATTATAATAATATACACCTAAATTATGAAAGGCTGTTTCATTCAGTCTGACTGCCGCTTTCAAGTTCCATATTCTGACATTTTTATCATTTTCGGGATAATATAGGCTCAAATCTACCATTGAATAATCATTTCCATTTTCTGCCAGTCTTTCCAAAATCTTTTTTGCATTTTTATTATTCTTAGGAGCTTTGTTTTTCTTATTTTTTTCAGTTTTCTCCTTTTCGGTTCTTTCAATCAGATTTGCAAGACTGTATCCTGATGAAATGGAACCCAATGAATAAGCCTTTGCGTATATTTCTTTAGCTTTTTTAGTCTTCTTCTCTTCTTCATAAAGTCTTCCTAAATAGAGCATTACGTCAATATCATTTTTATGTACGGCTTTCAGGTAGTTTTCTTCGGCTTTGTCAAACTTTTTAAGATTTTCATAGATAAAACCTTTATATCCTGTAATTAAACTGTCATCAGAATTAGTATCTTCGAGTACTCTGATAGCAAGGTCATAATTTTTATTGTTATTTACAAGTTTATATGCAAGCTCAAATGATGCCAAATAATATCTGTTTTTGGCAAAAAGCTGATTATATATCTGGATAGCCTCTTCGTCTTTATTTTCCATTTCAAGTTTTTTTGCTTTGGAATATAATGCCGGAGGATATTCTTCAGCCACAAATTCTTTTAATATGTTATAGGACATATCATAATTGGAAAACTTTTCTAGAACCAAAGTTCCCAGTTCTTTTTTCTCATCCGGATTTATTGTCCCCTCTTTTAACTTTTTATTAAGTTCTTCTATTTTTTTATATATTCCTGTCAAATTTTTATTATAATCATAGGAATACAATGAATACATCTCTCCCTGTTCTTTTCCCTTTTTCAGATACTCCTGTGCCTTTGTAAACTCAAGTTTATCCTGAAATATATTTCCCAATATATAATAAGCTCTATAATTCCCCTGTTTCGCGGCACTTTCAAGCATACTGATGATTTCCTTTTCATCGTCGCTTTTTTCCTGCATTATAAGAGCCTTATAATACTCGGCATTCCCTTCACTGTTATTTAAAAATTTATCAAAAAACTGTTCTCCCGAATTTTGCCAGTAAATATAAGCAAGTCCGAAAGCGTCTGCATTACCCTCTTTTGCAGACTTTTCAAGATGTTTCGCTATATATTCTTCATCTTTTTTTTCAAGAATTCCCAATAATCCTTTTTCCAGTGCATCATATCCTTTTTCAGACTTTGTACACGCTATAAATATTAGAGGAAATAAAATTATGCTCACTATAAATTTTTTCATAGTTATATTTTCATCATCCTTCACATTTTAAAATATTTTTATTTAATAGAAGTCCCTATTTTTAACTCATCAGGAATTTCAATCAAACGTATTTTTTTCTTTTCTGCTGCCGTCAAAAGCATTCCCTGAGAAATTTCTCCTTTCAAAGTTACAGGCTCCAAATTCAAAACAGCCATTACTTTTTTACCCACAAGTTCTTTCTCATCGGGATACCATTTAGCAATCCCTGATATTATCTGTCTTTTTTCAGTTCCCGTATTTACTATAAATTTCAATAATTTATCGGCATTTTTCACTTTATCCGCTTTCAGTATCTCTACAACTTTGATATCAACTTTTCCAAAATCATTAATCGTTATAGGATTTTCTATATGCAGATTTTCATTATATTCTTTTTTTTCTTCAGTTTCAATCTCTATTCTCGGAAATAGCGGTACTGCTTCATTCAGCTTATTTCCTACAGGATAGCTGCCCCATTTTTCAATATCTTTTAATTTTAATGTACCAAAATCCACTTTTAATCCCAACTGTTCGACCATTTTTTCAGCAGTATCCGGCATAAACGGAGAAATTAACAGTGAAATTTTATATAACGAATCTACAAGATTATACATTACTGTCGACAATCTGTCCATATTTTTTTCATCTTTTGCCAAATTCCAAGGTTCACATTCATCGATATATTTGTTCATCTTTCCTATAAATTTCCATATATCTTTCAGAGCTTCCGAAAACTGGAACTCATTCATATGAATATCCACATCAGTTAGTGTTTTTTTCCACAGTTCTTTTACTTCAATATCGTATTTATCTTCCACTTCGTTTAAAATTACTTCCGAATTAAAATATTTCTTTTGCATTCCTATTGTTCTGTTTAAAAGATTTCCCAAATCATTGGCTAAATCGGAGTTAATTCTCTGTATCATAGCTTTTTTGGAATAATCTGCATCCTGTCCGAAAGTAGCTTCCCTCATCAGATAGTACCTGAATGCGTCCAATCCGTATTTTTCGATTTCTTCTTCAGGATTTACGACATTTCCCAAAGATTTGGACATTTTTTCTCCTTCTACAGTCCACCAGCCGTGTGCTGCTACAGTGTCAGGTAATTTTATCCCTGCCGACATAAGCATTGCAGGCCATATTATAGCGTGAAATCTCAATATATCCTTTCCTATAACATGAGTTACCTTGCCATTTGACCATATTTCCTCAAATTTATTTTCATCTTTCTGAAATTCTGCACCTGTCAGATAAACAGTCAGTGCATCAAACCATACATATATTATATGTCCTTCTTCAATTTCAAGGGGTATACCCCAGTCAAAAGTAGTTCTCGATATTGATAAATCCTGTAATCCCTGTTTTATAAATGAAATGACTTCATTTTTTTTGCTTTCAGGCTTTATAAAATCAGGATTTTCTTCTATATATTTTAAAAGAGCATCCTGATATTTTGATAATCTGAAAAAATAAGAAACTTCCTTTACGTCTATTACTTCTTTCCCCATATATTTTCCGTCTACAAGTTGACTTTCAGGAACGAATGTTTCTTCGGAAACACTGTATTTTCCTACATATTCTCCTCTATATATATCGCCTTTTTCATTTACTCTTTTTACTATTTCCCTTACGCTGTTTATATGTCTTTTCTGAGTTGTTCTCAAATAATCGGTATTAGATATATTCAGTTTTTTCCACAATGTAGTAAAATTTAGCGACATCCTGTCTACCCATTGTTGAGGCGTATATCCGTTTTTTTCAGCTGCTTCCTGTATTTTTTGACCATGCTCGTCTACTCCTGTCATAAACGAAACATCATATTCCTTTATTCTCTTATATCTTGCAATTACATCACATATAATTGTCGTATATGCCGTACCTACATGAGGAGCTGCATTGGGATAATATATCGGTGTCGTTATATAAAATGAATTGGACATTTTTTCTTCCTCCTGAGTTATTATTCTAAGTTATTTTTTCATGTTTATTTTTTGTTATATACTTATTTCTGTATATTTCGTAAGCTCTTTTTCCTGCTTTATGAATATTGTTTTTAACAATTTCTGTTGCTTCTTCCATATTTATTTCTTTTGATATATAAAAAGGTTCCCCTATATAGTGGATATTTTTTGAAAAAGGTTTGGGAATTTCAAGTCTATCCCATATATTTCTAAATATCCATTTTTTATTACAATATGAACTTACCGGAAGCAAAGGTAACCCTGTTTTTTGAGCAATATATATCGCTCCCGCCTTAGGTTCAAATATTGGACCTTTAGGTCCGTCTATAGCTATTCCCAATGTATAACAGTCTTTTGCATATCTTACTGCTTCTTTCAGGCTTTTTATATTATCTTTATTGGAAGAACCTCTAATAAGTTCATTTCCCTCTCTCCTGAGCAGTTCTGCCAAAATCTCTCCGTCTTTTGAAGAACTTACTATAGAAGCTTTCTTTTTTATTATTCTTGTTGCATTACATACTGTAAATATTTTTCTGTGCCAGAATACCACTATATTTTGTTTATTGATATCTACATTTTCTCCATAATAGTATTCTTTTTTAGTCATAAAACTTAGCATTCTGTAAATTCCATGAAAAATTATTCCCATAAGTTTATATTTATTCATAATTTCTCCGAATTTCATATTTTTTCAAATTTGATTATTTTATAATCCACTGTCTTTTTTCTATTTCTTAAATTCAATTAAATCCAATTTTTTCAAATCGGCTAATTATTTAAATCAGTCCAACCCATGAAGCTGCCTAAAGTGTTTGGCTATATCAAGTATTCTGTTTTCAATAACTTCATTTGTCTGGTCCATAATAGCATTTGTACATACTAAAGTTGCATATCCGTAAAGAAAATACCATAATCTGAGAACTGACAGTTTTGCTTCTTCTTCCGGTAATTGAGGAAAACTTTTCAGCAATTCCTCTTTTGTCAAAAGCTTTGTAATAGTTTCCTCAAATAAAGCTTTGAATCCTTTGGAACCGTCGAGAAAAATAGCTCTGTAAAGTTCTTTTTCTTCTCTTGCAAATACTACAAATCCTATAGCATTATTAAGTATTTTTCTTTCAACTTCCGTTTTATCAGTATAAATCGCATTTAAATATTCATTCAATTTTTCTTCAGCCAATCTTATAATCTCATCTTTCAGTTCTTCTATTGTAGAAAAATTTGCGTAGATTGGAGCTGTTGAACCCTTAAATTTACTGGCGATTTTCCTTGCACTTATATTTTTTATTCCTTCCTGTTTCATTATTTCATAAGTAGCTTTGATTATGTCCTTTTTAGTAAATTTTATTTTCGGCATAATTTCTCTCCCATTTATTTAAATATTTTATTTCTAATATTTTATTTCCTTCTGTACATACAAAATTTCCAATTTTCAAACTTTTTCTCTTCCATTTTTTCCCATTCATTATAATTTATTTCAGGAAAATAAGCATCTGCTTCACTATCTGAATATTCCATATAACTTATATACAATCTGTCCGCATAATTCAAAGCTGATTTATATATTTCTTCTCCTCCTATTATAAATACTTCTTCTTTCAAATTTTGAAAATCTTTTATTATTTTTCCAAAATCATCATATATTTCAATTTCTAATTTTTTCTCCCCCGCTTTTTTCTTCAAAGTTCTTGATACAACTATATTTCTTCTGTTAGGCAGAGGTTTTCCTATACTTTCAAAAGTCTTTCTTCCCATTATGACTGTTTTACCTGTAGTTATCTTTTTGAAATTTTTCAAATCTTCGGGAATATGCCATAACAGTTTATTCTTTTTTCCTATTTCTCTGTTCTCTCCCATTGCGACTATTATACTAAACATACTTAATCCTTTTTTCTATTTTTTATACTGCAACTTCAAATTTTATTAC
>CALIJH010000110.1 GCA_938017765.1 uncultured Leptotrichia sp. | reverse complement strand
AAAAGCGTTTTCTAAGCATGAGGGAGTAAAATAAGTCTGATTTACATTTAGAAAGAAAGGGGAAGTTTATGCTGAAAGCAATTCCTGAAATGAAAAATAAAAAAATTCAGATTTTATTTTTAATTTTTTTAAGTGCGTTGAGTCATGGAGCAACTTTGGATGATGTCATATCAGAATATGAGCAGAAATCATATACTACAAAAATAAATCAAGCTAACTTAAGAACATACGATATAAAAGATAAAGCGTTGAAGAAAGGAGACTGGAACACAATAAAACTTACTTCTGAAAATACTTATGAAAAAAATAAGACATACGACGGAATAAGTATGGAAAACACCGCAACTTTTGGAATGCTTTATTATAAAAACGGATATAATTTCACTAATAAGGAATTTACTGAAAACAAAGTCGGTGTAACTAAAACGCTAAATGATTTCTTTTATGGAGACAATAAATACAATAAAAATGTAAATGATATTTCGAGAGATATACAAAAAATCAATAATGAAACAACAAAAAATACGGAAATTCGTAATTTGATTGATTTGTATAAAAATTATAAGAATAAGGAAAAAGAACTGAGTCAAAATAAGATTTCCATGGATGGTAAGAAAAAAGATTACGATATCCTTACCAGAAAATATCAGTTAGGAACTTCTTCTAAATATGATTATGATTTGGCAAAAACTGAATATGAAACTGCTGAACTGAAATATCAGAATACAGAACGTGAATTGAAAATACTTGGTGAAACATTTATGATTTATAATGTATCACTTCCTAAGAAGGAAAAACTGGAAGATTTAAAAGCGATAGAGCTGAAAAAAGAGGATTTTTATAACTTGAAATTATCAGAAGCAGAAAAAATAAAACTTAATGAAACTCTTAACAGCGAAAAGATGAAAAAAGAAAAATTTGATTACAATATTCCAAAAATTACAGCCGATGCGGGATATTCTTTTGAAAAAAAGAGCTTTACAGTGGGAGTAGGTGTAACTAAATCTTTCAAGTTATACAATGATACTATTGAAGACTTGAAAAATGAAGCAGAAAAACTGAGACTGGAATATGAACAGAAAAAGAATGAGATATTATCCAATGTGGGACAGGAAATGCTGAATTATACCACATATCAGACAAATGAGCTGATAAGCAAAAAAGCTCTGGATATAGCAAAAGAGGACTATACAATATATGCTAAAAAATATCAGCTGGGAACGGATACTTTTGCTAATTATGTAGAAAAAAGAAATACTTATGAAAAAGCCATTATGGATTATGAAATAGCCAAAAATGAACTTGCGGCTTATACAAGAAAAATCAAATATTATAAATAATTATATTAAAAGAAAGTTTTATGAGGTGATTTTGTGTTAAAGGAGAAATTGACCCCGCTTTATAAAAGCAGTAAAATAATAAGTTTTTTTATATTATTCTTATTATTTCTAATTGCCTGCGGGAAGAAAAATGATGCTCAGGAGTATGAAGTTACTACTGTAGAAAGAGGAGACATCAGTCTTTCCATTGAAAAAACAGGACAAGTAGTATCTGAAAATGAGGTTGCCGTCTATACTACGGCAAGTCAGAGAGTCAGCAAAGTATTTTTTAAAGCCGGAGATAATGTAAAAAAAGGCGATATCGTTCTGACATTTTATCCTGCCGATAAAAATGAAATTCAGAGAAAAATCCAGATAAAGAGTTTGGAAGTACAGCAAAAACAAAGAGATTTAAGAAATGCTTCCGAACTGAAAAAGATAGGAGGAGCTTCTGCCGTATCGGTAGATGACGCGAGAATAGCCTTACAGACTGCTCAACTGGAACTCTCTTCACTGAGAGAAGATTATTCACTGTTAGTGGATAATATAAAAAGTCCTGTTGACGGAGTAATAACGGCAATGACAGCTGATGAAAATTATCGTGTAAATACTGAAACAACATTATTTAAAGTATCGGATTCTAAAAATATGAAAGTGGAAGTCAGCCTGACCGATACTCAAATACAAAAAGTTGCCATAGGACAGAGGGTAGAAATAACATCCGATGCACTGCCTGCCGGTGAAAAAATTGAAGGAACGGTTTCCCAAATATCGGGAGTAGCAACTAAAAATACCAACTTAGATGAAAGTGATACAAAAGTTACTATAAAACTGAATGATGTTAAAAGTCTAAGACCCGGTGCTACAATAAATGCAACAATTTTTTACAATGAAAGTAAAAACATAATAAAAATTCCTTATAGTGCCGTAATGAATGAAAATAATAAATATTATGTATTTACAGTAGATAAAAGTAACAAAATAACTAAAAAAGAAATAGGAATAGGAACTAATGATGATTCCTATTATGAAATTACTTCGGGATTATCAGTGGGAGAAAGAATAATTACAGTAGTTGACGAAGCTCTCAAAGACGGAGATAAAATAAAAATAGCAGATCCTTCAAAAAATAGAAATAGCAATGAAGAGAATGCTCAAAAACAAAGTAAAAGGAAAAAAGGGGGTCCCGGAGGCCCTCCAATGTAAAAAATAATAGTCAGAGGTAATTTTTATGATAAAAGTAAGCGATATAGTAAAAGTTTATAAAAACGGTAATATGGAATTGGAAGTTTTAAAAAAATTGAATCTTTCAGTAAGTGAAGGAGAATATGTGGCTTTTATGGGTCCTTCTGGAAGCGGGAAATCCACTCTTATGAATATTTTAGGCTGTTTGGACAGTCTGACATCAGGAAAATATATTTTGGATAAACAGGATGTATCGACTATAAAAGGGGACGCACTGGCAGAAGTAAGAAATAAAAAGATAGGATTTGTTTTTCAAACTTTTAATTTGCTTCCTAAAATGACGGCAGTTGAAAATGTGGCACTTCCTGCCCTTTATGCAGGACTTAAAAAAAGTGAAAGAATAAAAAAAGCAACAGAAGCATTGAAAAGTGTCGGATTAGGAGACAGAATTCATCATAAACCTAATGAAATGTCGGGTGGACAAAGACAGAGAGTAGCAATTGCAAGAGCGATAATAAATAATCCGAGAATACTTTTAGCCGATGAGCCTACAGGAAATTTGGATACAAAATCAGGAGAAGAAGTCCTTGAAATATTTAAAAATCTGAATGATAAAGGTACGACTATAGTAATGGTTACCCACGAAGAAGATGTTGCTGAACATTGTAAACGAATAATAAGATTAAAAGACGGAGTAATAGAAAAAGATGAAATTGTTCATAACAGGAGAGGAGTATAAATGGATTTTCTTGAATTATTAAAACTGTCCGTATCAAATCTATTTAGTTATAAAGTACGTTCTTTTCTGACAATGCTTGGGATAATAATCGGAATATCCGCTGTTGTAATGATGTCATCCCTCGGTGCGGGAGTTCAGGAAAATATTACAGGAGACCTGAATAAATTAGGAGTATCAAATTTTGATATATCAGTAGATACTTCACCCGGACAAACATATAAGACACAGGATTTGCTTACAACAAAAGACATAGAAAAATTGAAAAAAATAGAAGGAATTGAAGCAGTTACACCTACGTCAAGTACTTATGCAAGAATATCAGTAGGAGATGACACCAAAATGTTTATAGGAACGGGAGTAACGGAAGATTACTTTAAAATGTCAAATTATACAGTATTAAGGGGAAGAAAGTTTTTACCTAACGAATATAGAAAAGACGGGAAATACGTAATGATAGATAGTACAACGGCTGAAAAAATGTATCCGGGACAAAATCCGATAGGTAAAAAATTGACTTTAAATTTTAGAAAAAACAGCCAGACTGTAACAATCGTCGGAGTATTTAAAGATCCTTTTGCAAGTCTGAGTATGGGTGAAGACGATCAGGTGCCTGCAATGGGGCTTCTTCCGAATAATTATCTGAACCATATAAATGGTAATGAACAGGATAAATTTACCGCTTTACAGGCAAAGGCGACGGATGCCAATGATATGGCAAGAGTAATGGAAGTGGTCAAACAATCTTTAAAATCAAGAGGAAGCTCTCCCAATACTTATAGTGTAAGTTCGACAAGTCAGGGACTTGACCAGTTTAACAATATTCTTAGTATGCTTTCACTGTTTATAAGCGGAGTTGCTGCTATTTCGCTATTTGTAGGAGGAATAGGAGTTATGAACATAATGCTTGTAAGTGTTACAGAAAGGATTAGAGAAGTTGGACTTAGAAAGGCTATTGGAGCAAAGACAAAAGATATTCTTGTTCAGTTTTTAATTGAAGCTATTATTTTAACATTTTTTGGTGGTATAATCGGAGCAGTATTTGGGTATTTGACAGCTCTGCTGATAGGTATTTTTATAAAAACCACACCAATATTAAGTCCTACGGTAGTAGTCATATGTATATTTGTTTCGACTATGATTGGATTGATATTTGGAGTATATCCGGCTAAAAAGGCGGCTTCACTGGAACCTATGGAAGCGTTGAGAGTTGATTAAAAATTATTATTAAATATTTTTGCAATTTGAAAAAAGTTATTTTCAAAATGAAGAAAACAAGGATATAAGTAATTATATTCAAGAATAATTATAAAATATGATAAAATCAGGAGAGTATAAAAATGAAAAAAAAGATAATTTTAGACTGCGATCCGGGACATGATGACGCTATAGCAATAATGCTTGCAGGAGTTCATGAAAAATTTGATTTACTCGGAATAACTACTGTTGCAGGAAATCAAACTATAGAAAAAGTAACAATCAATGCTTTAAAAATATGTGATTATCTGAATTTGAACATTCCTATCTATAAAGGAATGACAGCTCCTCTAATGAGAAAAAGACAGATAATAGCTGAAGATTTTCATGGAAAAACAGGGCTTGACGGGATTAAACTTCCTGATACTGATAAAAAAGAAAAATCGGAACACGCTGTCAATTTTATAATAGATACTCTCTTGAAGAGCAATGAAAAGATAACACTTGTTCCTGTAGGGCCGTTGACTAATATTGCAATGGCATTAAAATTTGAACCGTTAATAAAAGAAAAGATTGAAAAAATAGTTCTTATGGGAGGAAGCTGTAAAGGTGGAAATGTAACTCCTTATGCCGAATTTAATATCTATGCCGACCCTGAAGCTGCATCAATAGTTTTTTCTTCAGGAGTTCCGATAAGAATGATGTCCCTTGAAGTAACAAATAAAACTCTGCCTGATGAGAGCATAATAAAAAAAATTAGAGACACAAATACAAAAAAGTCGGATTTTTTATATCAGATATTACATTTTCCTAAGAGATATGATGAAAACGGGAATTTTATCTATCATACACTGCATGATGTAGTTACTTTGGTTTATTTGATTGATGAAAATATAGTAAAATTGGAAAAAACTGACTGCGAGATAGAAATAAGAGATAGTGAAAGATATGGACAGACAATATGCGGTAAATGCGGCTGTTCGGATAGTTCGGAAAAATCAAGCTTGGATATTTATACATCTATAGAAATTAATCTGGACAAATTTTGGGATATTATCTTTAATGCAATAGAAAAATAATAAAGAATTATATGTCAGAATAAAAAAGAAAAGGTTTAAAGAAAACAGATTTCAAAAAGATAATATAACATTATTCAGTATAATGAAAATATAAAAATAACAATAAAAAGAACAAATAACGAAAAATAAAATATAGTAAGATATAATTCCTAAATAGGACTGTTTTAAATCGGAAATTATTATTTTTAATGACATTGAAAAAAATTTCTTGTCAATAAAGTGCTTATTTCCTATTTTAAAGCAGTCTTTTTGAATTTATTTTATTTTTTGCTCTTGATTTTTGTAAAAAATGAGGTATATTTATAATAAGAAAGTTATGTAAACGGTTACATTTTGAAAAAAAATGAAATTTTTTGAAAAGAGGAGGTGAAAAAATGAAAAAAGCACTTGTAATAGGTAGTTTAAATATGGATATGACTGCAAAAGTTGAAAATCTTCCTAAATTAGGTGAAACTATTTTCAGCAATGAATTTTATGAGAGCTGTGGAGGAAAAGGAGCAAATCAGGCTGTTGCCATAGCAAAATTAGGAATGAATGTTGAAATGATCGGAATGACAGGAAATGACACTCAAGGAGAAAATTTAGTCCAAAACCTGATTAAAAATAACGTTAAGTCCGATAATATAATTAAAAGTGATAAATTAACAGGAAGGGCAATCATAACAGTAGATAAAAACGGTAATAATAACATTATCGTAATTCCGGGAAGTAATTTTGAAATTACACAGGAACATATTCAGAATAAAATTAATGTAATAGCTGAAAGCGATATAGTGATACTTCAAAATGAAATTCCCCTTGATGTGGTCAAATTTTCCCTTTCAAAGGCGAAAGAACTTGGAAAAATCACAATATTTAATCCTGCCCCCGCATCAAAATTAGATGATAAAATTTTTGCCAATACAGATTATTTAATATTAAATGAAACTGAAATGGAAGAAATTTTCGATATAGGAATTAATGATAAAGTCTATATAGGGAAAATATTTCATAAAAAGAAAGAGAACAATATAAAAAATATTATCCTCACATTAGGAGATAATGGCAGTGTTCTTTTTGATGAAAATGATAATGTCAAAAAATATGATGCTTATGAAGTAAAAGCGGTCGATACTACGGCAGCGGGAGATTCATTTATCGGTGCATTTGCTATGAAAATATGTGATTGCGGAGATACGGACAAAGCAATAAAATATGCAACAGCAGTTTCAGCCATAGTTGTTACAAGACAGGGAGCACAGGATTCAATTCCTACTAAGGAAGAAATAGAAGAATTTATTGAAAAAAATAGAGATAACTAAAATTTTTTATTTATTAATGTAAGCGATTACATAATACAGAATAATAATACTGGATTACAAGCTTTCATAAAACATAATTATATTAATTTGGAGGTAAATAAAATGAAAAAGTTTTTAAAAGTAACGTTATTATTATTAATCGGTTTATTATTAATTTCCTGTGGAAACGGGAAGAAAAATGACGAAAATGTAAAAAATGGCAACGGAAAGAAAAAAATGAAAGTTGCAGTTGTATTTGCAGGATTTTTAGGAGATAAATCATTTAATGACTCTGCTTATGAAGGATTGAAAAAGGCACAGGAAGAATTTGGAATAGAATTTAAAGTTCTCGAATCTAAAGTTCCGTCCGATTGGGAAACAAATTTTGTTTCAGCCGCTTCAGATGACAGCTATGACTTGGTTTTGGCAATATCTTCACAATTTACAGATATAGTAAATAATCACGCAGATGAGTTTAAAGATATGAAAATAGGGATTATTGACAGTGTAGTCAAAAAACCTAATGTTTCTTCGGTTATATTTGCTCAAAATGAAGGTTCTTTCTTAGCAGGTGCAGCAGCAGCGTTGTTTACTCAAAAAACAGATATTCCTAATGTCAATGGAGAAAAAATAATAGGTTGGGTAGGCGGAATGGATATACCCGTATTACAGGATTTTTTGACTGGATATAAACAGGGAGCTGCTTATATCGATCCTCAGACAAAAGTATTAGTATCTTTTGCAGGAACTTTCAATGACCCGTTAAAAGGAAAAGAGCTGACTCTTGCCCAATACAGTCAGGGAGCAGATATTATAATGAATGTAGCTTCAAATACAGGTAACGGAATATTGGAAGCGGCTAAAGACAGTAAAAAATATGCAATAGGAGTAGATATAAATCAGGATGACATATATCCCGGTTTTATACTGACATCTATGCTTAAAAGAGTGGATGTTGCGACATACAATATGATAAAACAGGCATATGAAGGCAGTTTTAAAGGTGGAGAAATCGTAAGAATGGATGCAAGTAATGGCGGAGTTGGTTTGACAGATATGGCAGTAATAAAAAGTGCCTTAAAAGATAAATTTCCTGAGGACATACTGACAAAGATTAATGAATTAACTGAAAAAATAAAAAAAGGAGAAATAAAAGTAGAATCTTATCCGGGATTTAAAGTTGAATAAGTTCTAAAATAGGAGGAATTATTTTGAAAGAAATAATTAAAATGACAGATATTGTGAAAACTTTTGGAGAAGTTCAGGCAATAAAAAACGGAAATTTTAATTTATTTGAAGGAGAAATTCATTCATTAATAGGAGAAAACGGTGCAGGAAAATCTACAATGATGAAAATATTATATGGCATATATCCTATTGATGAAGGAAATATAGAAATATATAATAAAAAAATGAAAGATTATACTACAAAAGAGGCGATAAATCTCGGAATAGGTATGGTTCATCAGGAATTTATGTTAGTAAATGAAATGACAGTTCTTGAAAACATAATTCTCGGTTTTGAACCTAAACAGTCAATGGTCATGGTTGATTTTAATAAAGCTAAGACAAAGGTTCTGGAATATGTAAAAAAATATAATTTGGATATTCAGATAAATAAAAAAATAAAGGATATATCAGTTGGAGAAGCCCAAAGAGTCGAAATAATAAAAACTCTGTATAGAGGTGCGGATATTCTTATTTTAGACGAGCCTACAGCTGTTCTTACGCCTCAGGAAACTGAAAAACTGTTTGAAATTTTGGATAATCTGAAAAAATCCGGAAAATCAATTATTTTCATATCTCATAAATTAAATGAAGTAATGAAAATCAGCGACAGGATTACAGTAATGAGAGACAGTAAATACATTGATACCGTATTGAAAAAAGATACTTCACCGACAAAACTGGCAAAAATGATGGTAGGCAGGGAAGTATTACTGGAAGTAAAAAAGAAGAAAATGGAAGCAGAAGAAGTTATTTTAAAAGTAGAAGATATTTATGTTCCAAGTGATAGAGAGCTATCAAAAATAAGAGGACTGTCCTTTTCATTAAAAAGAGGCGAAATACTGGGAATAGCAGGGGTCGACGGAAATGGGCAAAAAGAACTTGTAGAAGCAATAACAGGTTTAAGAGAAGTTGAAAAAGGTAAAATACATTTCAAAAATACTCAAATATCAAATATGACGCCTCAATTTATAAGAAAAACAGGTATTGCACATATTCCCGATGATAGAAATAAAAGAGGTCTGAACAGAGAGATGAACATAAAAGAAAATTTAATAGCTACGAAATTTTTAGACAGTGCATTTTCAGGCGTGATTAATCTGAAAGAAAAAGAAATTAATAAATTTTCTGAAGATACGATAAAAAAATTTGATATAAGACCTGCCAATTTTAATATTACGACTAAAAATCTATCAGGAGGAAATGCTCAGAAAATAGTAGTTGCAAGAGAGCTGGAAAGCGATACTGATTTACTGATTGCATCCCAGCCTACAAGAGGAATAGATATAGGCTCAATAGAAACTATAAGAAAAAATATAGTTGAATATCGGGATAAAAATAAAGGTGTTTTGCTTATTTCCGCAGAACTGGAAGAAATATTGACGTTATCTGATAGAATACTGGTAATGTATGAAGGGAAAATAGTCGGAGACTTGGATTCAAAAAATGCAAATGAAGAAAACGTAGGATTTTTAATGACCGGAGGTAAAGAAAAAGATGTTGTATAAAAAGATAATAAACAGTAAATATCTAAGTGTCTTATTTTCTATAATAGTCTGCATTGTATTGAGCGGAATGGTTATGGCATTTATGGGAGAAAATCCTTTTGAAGTATATACTCAGTTGTTTAAAAGTGCTTTTATAGGAAACTTTAATCTTGGAACGACAATTGAGAAGTTTGTTCCGTTATTACTGACAGGACTTGCTTTTATTGTTTCATCACGTGTCGGTGTCTTTAATGTAGGAGTAGAAGGAGAACTGTACTTAGGAGCCATAGCGGCAGCATATGTAGGATACATGTTAAAAGGTATGCCGTCTTTACTGCATATATTGATATGTTTTTTGGCAGCGATGATTATTGGAGCATTATGGGCATTTATTCCGGGATTTTTAAAGGCTTTTTATAATGTAAATGAAGTATGTGTAACCATATTGATGAATTATGTAGCAGTATATATAACTTCATATCTTGTAAGTGGACCTTTATCAGGAAAAACAGGGATTTCCCAGACTAAACCTATCGAGAAAAGTGCGGCACTCATAAAAATATTGAAACCGAGCAGAGCCAATGCAGGTATATTTATCGCGATAATAGTATGTATTTTAGTATATTACCTGCTGAAAAAGACAAAGTTAGGATTTGAAATACGTTCTACAGGAATGAATCCTAATTTTTCGGAATATGTAGGAATAAAATCAAAAAAAATAATGGTAACAGGGATGATGTTGAGCGGTGCAATAGGTGGATTGACAGGAGCTATCGAAGTTATGGGTATCTACGGCGTATTTTTGGATAATTTTTCTTCAAATATTGCATTTGACGGTATGCTGGCAGCATTAATCGCCAAAGGAAGTATAGTGGCATTACCGTTTTTAAGTCTATTTATTGCGGCTTTGAAATCAGGTTCATTGGGCTTGGAAAGACATACAGGTATTCCCAAATCTTTAATAGATATAATTATAGCAGTGTTTATTTTACTGGTAACAATGGAAAAACTGTTTGAATTTAGGAAAAAAATCAAAAAAGGAAAAGAGGTGTAGTTATGAATAGGATTTTTTCAGTAATAGACTATACGATTATTCATGCAACTGTCAGAGCAACTACACCAATTCTTCTGGCAGCTTTTGCATCTGTTATAACTCAGCAGGCTGATATACTGAATGTCGGAGTAGAAGGAATAATGCTGATGGGAGCATTTATAGCGGTTTATGTATGTTTTATAACAGGAAGCTGGATACTGGCAGTAATAGCTGCGGTAATAGCCGGCGTAATCATAGCAGCAATTATGGGAGTAGCACATTTGAAATATAAAGGGGATATATTTGCAGTGGGTACTATCATTAATTTATTAGTCTTGGCATTGACAAGATTTTTATTACAGCAGTTACTGGGAGTTTCGGGAAGTTTTACACTAAAAGATAATGTTTCAATACCTCAAATTCATTTGAAAATATTTGAAGGAAATAAAGTATTGAACAGTCTTTTCAATGATTATTCATTATTTGAAATTTTAAGCATACCTTTAATAATATTTTTATGGTTCTTACTTTATAAAACTGTATGGGGACTTAGAACAAGAAGTATAGGTCTAAATCCTGAAGCTGCAAAAACAGCAGGAATAGATGTATATAAAAGAAAATTTGAAGTAATATTGATTTCAGGAGTAATAGGCGGACTTGCAGGAGCTCATTTGTCTTTGGGATATTCAAACCTGTTTACTGAAAATATGACAAACGGACGTGGATTTATGGGAGTGGCTGCGATGTTCTTCGGTGCGGCAAATCCTATTTTTACAACTATCGGATGTCTAATATTCGGATTTACAGATTCAGTAGGAGCAAGATTGCAGGCTTACGGTTTTCCGTCCCAATTTGTACTTATGCTGCCGTATATTATTACGATTTCAATATTGAGTATCTCGATGATAAGACAGTATAAAAAAATAAAGAAAAGAAGAAGTGCAATATAAAAGGAGGAATATAGAAAATGCAAAAGGAAAAAATAATTTTGGATTGCGACCCCGGACATGATGATGCCGTAGCGATAATGCTGGCTGCGATAAATCCAAAAATTGAATTATTAGGAATTACAGTTGTCGCAGGAAATCAAAAACTTGAAAAAACGGTAAATAATGCTCTTAAGATTTGTAATCATCTGAATTTGAATGTTCCTGTCTATTCAGGAATGTCAAGACCTATGATAAGAGAACAGCTAATAGCGGATGATATTCATGGAGAAACAGGATTAGATGGTCCAAAATTTGACTTTTTGGTGAAGAAATTTATGAAAAAAATGTAAAAGCACTTGTAAATACAAATCCTAAAAGGCTAAAAATAAAAGCCGAAGATAAACACGCAGTAAACTTTATTATAGATACGTTAATGAATTCAGATGAAAAAATAACTCTTGTTCCTACAGGTCCGTTAACTAATATCGGAATGGCAATAAGATTTGAACCTAAAATAATAGAAAAAATTAATAGAATAGTATTAATGGGAGGTTCATATCAGTTAGGAAATATGACTCCAGCAGCAGAGTTTAATATTCTTGCAGACCCCGATGCGGCACATATCGTATTCAGTTCGGGAGTAAAGCTGGTAATGATGGGACTGGACTTGACAAGACAGGCTTCGGCAACTAAAGAAGTAGTGGAAAAAATAAAATCACTGAATAACAAAGCATCAAAATTATTTGTAGACTTAATGGAATTTTTTGCAGCTTCTCAGAAAAATGTCTTTGGTTGGACTGCTCCTCCTGTTCATGATCCTACTACTATTGCATATATAATTGACCCTGAATGTATAGAAGTGAAACCTATGTTCTGTGAAATTGAACTTTGGAGCGAAAGGTCATATGGTAGAACATTATGTGATTATTTTGGAATACTTAAGAAAAAACCTAATGTCGACGTAGCAGTAAAACTTGATTTTGACAGGTTCTGGAACCTTGTTTATGAGAATCTGAAATTATATAATAATCACGTTTAGGAAGTGATATAATTGAGTGAATTATTAAACGTATTTGAAAAAAAGAAATCTGAATATTTAGACTATTTAAAAAAATTCATAGAAATAGATACTCAGACAATTGGTCATGGAATAAAAGGCGGAAATGAAAAAAACGGACAACTTTTTCTGGAAAATTTATTCAATGAATTAGGTGCTTTTAAAATTGAAAGAGAATATTTGGACGATGATATTTTGAAAAAAGCATTGGAAAAATATAATGAAGGAAACTTAGGACATAATAATAATGACAGATATAACCTTATAGCCGAATTTAAGGGAAAAAATGATAAAACATTGATATTTAACGGTCATGTGGATACAATGCCAATCGGAAATAGGGAAGATTGGAAGTATAATCCCTTTGGTGAAATTACCGAAAAGTATATTTATGGACGGGGTACGACCGATATGAAAGGCGGATTAATGGCAGCAATTATGGCTATAAAACTGCTGAAAGACTCAAATATGGAATTACCCTGTAACATAATAATAAACTCCGTAGCAGATGAAGAGGGCGGAGGAAACGGCAGCATTGTTACGGCAATAAACGAAAATATTCAGGGAGACGGAGTTATTGTATGTGAGCCGTCAGATAATAAAATTTTAGTTGCCCATATGGGATTTGTATTTTTCAAAGTAAAAGTAAAAGGCATTGCACTACATTCGGCTGAAAAATGGAAAGGGATAAATGCGATTGAAAAAGCAATCAAACTTATAGAAGCCATTAATGAACTTGAGAAAAAATGGCTTATGAAATACAAACATCCGTTACTTCCGCCTCCTACAATAAATGTAGGAGTAATAAAAGGAGGAAGTGCGGGTTCTACAGTTCCTGATTATTGTGAATTTGATTTGTGTATACATTATATTCCGGGTGAGATGTCATATAGTCAGGTAAAAAAAGAATTTGAAGAAAAAATATTTGAAAGGGCACAAGGAGACGAATTTTTGAAAAATAATATTCCTGAACTGGAAATATATCAAATGGGAAGCGGTTTTGAAATAAATCAGGAAGATAAATTTGTCAAATATATAAAGGAAACTTGTGCATTAACTGACAATAATATTGATATTGCAGGAGGAACGGCAGGAAATGATGCAAGAGTTTTTTCAAATATATCAAAAATACCAACTGTAATATTAGGTCCGGGACTTTTAAAAGATTGTCATACAATAGATGAAAAACTGGATATTAATGAATATTACAAATATATAATTAATTATGCCAATATTATATTGAATTTTAAATAAAAAATTTAGGAGGAAGATATGTCAAAAATATTAATAGCAGGAGAATCATGGACAAGTCATACTATACATATAAAAGGGTTTGATACATTTACAACAAGCACTTATGAAGAAGGTGTAAAATGGTTGAAAGAAGCTCTTGAAAAAGCAAATCATCAGGTAACTTTTATTCCAAATCATTATGCGAGTGAGAAATTTCCGAAAACTAAAGAAGAAATTTCGGAATATGATGTCGTAATATTGTCGGATATAGGCTCAAATACTCTGTTGCTGCCGGCAGCCACTTTTTCAAGAAGCGAAAAAACTCCCAACAGATGTGAACTGATAAAAGAATATGTTGAAAATGGAGGCGGATTTTGCATGGTAGGAGGATATATGTCTTTTACAGGAATAGATGCTAAAACAAGATATGGAGAAACGGAAGTAAAAGATATTTTACCTGTAAATTTGTTGAAATATGATGACAGGGTTGAAAAACCTGAAGGAATTGTACCTAAAACTGTGAAAAAACATGAAATATTTGAAGGTATAGAAGGTGAATTTCCTTTCTTTTTAGGATATAATAAAACTATAGCCGATAATACGAAAGGAGAAGTAATAGCGATTATAAACGAAGATCCGTTTATAGTGACAGGAAAATTTGGAAAAGGAAAAAGTGTGGCATTCACTTCCGACTGTGCACCTCACTGGGGCTCAAAAGAATTTGTGGAATGGAAATATTATGATAAATTATGGCAGAATATTATAAAGTGGCTCACTTCATAATAAATAAACATTGACAAGCACACCGTTAAAAATATAAAATAATGGGAAATAAAAAACGAAACGAGTGAAACGGTGGTATTATGAAAATACAGGATATAGCAAGACTGGCAAATGTATCTGTGGCAACAGTCTCAAGAGTAATCAATAATAATGACAATGTAAAAGAAGAAACAAGGAACAGAATAAACAGGATTATAAAAGAAAATAATTATTATCCTAATCTGATTGCGAGAAATCTGTCCAAAAATGAGAATAATACAATAGGAGTAATCATTCCTGATATAAAAAATTTGTATTTTGCAAGTATAATGGATGGTATAGTGAATGAAGCCAATAAAAAGGAACTGAATATTATTTTAGGATGTACTAATGAAAGTTTCAGATTGCAGAAAAAATATATAGAATTATTTATAGAACAGAGAGTGAAAGGCATAATAATTGCAGTAACACAGAATTCTTATGACAAAGTCGAATTTTTTGAACAGATTTCTTCTAAAATACCATTAGTATTAATTGATAGAAAAATAAACAGACAAATGCCGGGAGTATTTTTTGAAAATTTTTATTCATCTTATGGAGTTATAGAAAAATTTATAAAAAATAATAGAAAAAAAATAGGATTTTTAGCAGGCCCCCAGACAATAAGTACAGCAAAAGAAAGACTGGAAGGCTATAAAAAAGCTCTAAAAGATTATAATATTAAATGTAACGAAAAATTAATACTCTATGGAGATTTTACATTGGAAAGTGGATATGATTTGGGGAAAAAAATTTTAAAAAGGAAAATAGACGCCATATATATATCCAACAATTCAATGACTTTAGGTTTTTTAAAGGCTCTGAAAGAATTAAACATAGACTCAAAAGATATGGAAATAGCAACTTATGAAGATAATGAAATTATAAAATTTATTGATGAAAAAATAATTTCATACGATATACCTTTCTCGGAGCTTTCCCGAAAGAGTATAGAGATACTCGAATTATTATTGAAAAATGATACTTTAGATACAGTGATTGAATTAAATCTTTAGAAAATAAAAAAGTTGCCTAAAAATAGGAGAATAATCATAAAAATATTGAAACTATATTTATTCTCAATCTTATTATTTTTAAGACAGCTTTTTTCATATCTTTCAGATTAATTATATTCTATATTCGTTCCTTTTAGTTTCCTACATAATATATAAAAAAATTAAATTTCTTTCAGTTATATATTCATGTAGTCATTAAGTTCATTGTCAATATTTTTTACTGTTTTATTCCTGATAGTATTCTTTAAAAAGTATCCGCACGTCAATTTATATTTTATCAAGTTTTATTATTTAAGGTATGATATTTCCCGCTGTTCTATATATGTCATACCATTCTTCTCTTGTGAGAAAGATATTTGACGCTTCTGATATATCTGAAATACGTTTGGAATTCATAGTTCCAATTATTACCTGAATTTTAGCCGGATGTCTCAAAATCCATGCTGTTGCAATAGCAGTATCCATAACATTATATTTATTGGCAAGTTTGTTTATAAGAATATTTAATTCTTTAAATTTATCATTATTAAGAAACACTCCCTCAAAAAAACCATACTGAAAAGGAGACCATGCCTGTATAGTTATATCGTTGAGACGACAATATTCAAGAATTCCGTCATCTCTGTTGATAGAGTTATCATTTTTCATATTTACATTTAATCCGTTATCTATAATTCCGGAGTGCATAATACTGAATTGTAACTGATTTACGATTAATTTTTGATTTATATATTTTTGCAGAAGCTCTATTTGCCCACGGTTTTGATTACTTACTCCGAAGTATTTTACTTTTCCCTCTTTATGGAGAATATCAAAAGCAGAAGCTACTTCTTCAGGTTCCATTAATGTATCAGGCCTATGAAGCAGAAAGACATCTATATAATCCGTGTTCAGACGTCTCAGGCTTTCATTTGCAGAATTAATAATGTGTTCTTTAGAAAAATCAAAATGTGTTTTATAACTTCCGTCAGAATAATCGCAAACTTTTATACCGCATTTTGTCTGAATAAATATACTTTCCCTTTTAATATTATTTTTCTTTCATTGCAATATATTTATTTAAAAAAATATCTGTATTAATTCAGAATTTTTTAATTTCAATATCTTTTTCAACAAAAATATTTCTTCTTGTGTAAAAAAATACTTTCCATTTATTTTCTTATTAAATCCACTCTCTGAAATTCTCATTTTTTCAGATAACTTTTTATAACTCAATTTTTTCTCTCTAATCTTCTCTTTCAAAATATTATACATTTCTTTTTTTAATTCTAAATTCAATTAAATCACTCTCCATTTCATTTTCAAAAATTTCTTTATTAAATTGGAAGAGTGTGATAGAATAAAAGTGCTTACGAGGGGCTTTTATAAAGTCCTTCCTTTTATTTATATCTACACTCATCATATTTCTCCTATTACTTTAATTTTGTTTAATAATTTAAAACATTTTTTAATGTTATAATCTTGATTTATAACCATTTATTGTCTAATTATCCTTCTTATTGTTGATTTTACTAAGTAAATCATACCTCGTATCTTTATATATAGGTTTAAAATTTTCTTACTTTCTCGGTTCGTTTATCTTTTCTAGCCTATATTTCCACAAAGGACAACTCTTATAAGGACAATTTATAACTTTTTCCTTGTCATCATCCCAGCACTCAAGGCAATGCTTTTCAATGGATTTTTTCATATCGTCTTTTTCATCCATTTTTTCTCCTTCCTTTGCTTGTATTTAAGTATAGTTATTTAATTTCAGTTCTTTTAATACATTTTTACTCCAAACAAAAAATCTTTTATTCCGAGTTACTTCTAAATGAACCTTAACTACATTATTACCTAAATTAAACAAATTATATAACTGTTTTTTATTATCTCTTGTTAAATAAGACACCTCCTTTTCTATTTTTTTCTTTGTTCCTAAACTTTTTAAATACACATTGGCATTGAATCCTTTTAAATTTCCCCATTCTTTTATAATCATATTCTTAAATTCACTTATCTTAAAATGCTTGTATATTCCTTTTATTGTGAATAAAATAATATGGATATGTGGAAGAGAATCATAACCAGTATATTTAATTTCAATTACTTTAAAATATCCTCTCACAACTTTCTCAATAAAGGGCCTGCTCAATAATATTTTTAGCTTTTCATTGTTATCCTTTATTTCCTTATTTATCTTATCAGTTTCAATTTCAACATTATTACCATTTAAGACTAA
>CALIJH010000109.1 GCA_938017765.1 uncultured Leptotrichia sp. | reverse complement strand
TTTGTGTTAGTAAAATTATTTTTGACTTATGAGACATCCTCATAGCGTAAAATATAAAAAATCAAAATTCTGATAAATCGAAACCCAAAAAGGAAAAATAAAAATGAAAATAGAAGAAGTCGCTAAAATTGAGGATTTTTTTATGTTGGATACAGTTTCATTGGCAAAAGAACTGCTCGGGAAGCTGATAATTGTAAAAAATGCAGGTAAAATATTGAGCGGATATATAGTTGAAACGGAAGCATACTTGGGAGTAATAGATGAAGCATGTCATGGATATAAGGGAAAAAGGACACCTAAAGTGGAAGCTCTTTATCAGAAAGCAGGTACAGTCTATATTTACACAATGCACACTCATAAAATGCTGAACATAGTTTCATGTGAAAAAAACAATCCGCAGGCAGTATTAATAAGAGGAATTGAACCTCTAAAAAACAGGGAGATAATGGAAGAAAACCGAAGAAAAACAGGTGTCATCGTGAGTAATGGACCGGGAAAGCTTACAAAAGCAATGGGAATAAATGATAAGTTCAATATGTCGGAAGTAAAAATCATAAGTAACGGGACTTATTTAAAAAAAGCAGATAAAAATACAGATAAAAGTAAAGTAAATAAAAAACTGATATATGAAAATATAATAAAAAAGAGTATAATAAAAGAAAATACAATATATTTAGATTTTAATGATGCCAAAAACCCTGAAAAAATAGAAATCAGTCCAAGGATAGGAATTCCAAATAAAGGAAAATGGACAGACGAATTACTCCGTTTTTATGTGGCAGGAAATAAATATGTGTCGGGAATGAAAAAAAGTGAATATACTGATAAATGCTGGAAGAGCGACGATTGAAATAGAAAAAATTTAAAAAATCATAGAGAAATCTAATATTTATGAGTTATACTTTATTAAAATTTATAGAAAATGTGAAAGAAATACGAAATAATACAAAATATAAAAAATGAAGCTGTTTTATTTCAAATATTATAGTTCTTCATATTAAAGTGTCAAAAGATACTAAATCAAAATATCAAATCGGATTTCGATTTCTATATTAATTAAATTATTAAATTACAAAGAAAGGAGTTGTATGGACTGACGTATAATTTATGTATTTAATATACATTTTGAGTACGAGTCATACAGGAAAAGATGAAAAATAAAATCAAAGTTTTAATTGTTACAGTGTTATGTATTTTAGCATTATCGTGTGGAGGAAATTCAGGAAAAAGCGGAAAAGTCGTATTTGAGTCCGAAGACAAGAAAATAAAGGTCTACGAATCGGAGCTGAATTATGAGCTTCAGAGAAATCTCGATGCTGTAGGGGCAGAACTGAAAGATGTACCTAAAGAACAGCTTGAACAGATGAAACTGAACATTATAAAAAGTATTGCAACTGCAAGAGCTTTTGCTCTCAAAGCGGCTGAGAAAAAACTTGACAAGGATAAAAAATATACAGAAGGTCTTGAAATTACGAAAGAAAACTTCCTTGCATCGGTTGCTATGATGGATAGATTAAGCTCAGTAAATGTAACGGATGATGAAGCTAAAAAAGTATACGAAGCAAACAGGGCAAATTTTGAAAGACCTGAAGATGCTGTAAGATTACAACTAATTGTTACTCCTGCGAGTGAAAAAAACAAAGCTGAAGAAGCATTAAAAGAAGCAAAGGCAAATCCTGCAAAATTTGGAGATATTGTAAAGAAATATACAGGGGCACAAAACGGTTCTGCCGGAGAAACGGAAGTAATACCTATGTCAGCTCTTGCTGAAAAATATGCTCCAATAAGTGAAGCCGTAAAATCCGCTCAAAGTGGTCAGATTATTGACAGTGTTATTGTTGTAGGAGAGGAAGCCTATGTAGTAAAAGTGCTGGAAAAATATCCTAAAGGCGTTGAGGCTTTCGATAAAGTGAAAGATGAAATAAAAGCACAAATGAAAGCTGCTAAAAGACAGGAAGAAAGTCAGAAATATCTTGAAGATATAACAAGAGAATTTAAACTCGACAAAATAACAAAAGAAACAGTTAAACTACCTGAAGAGAAAAAATAATAGATTTTTAAATATATAAGATTTTGAGAGGGAAATTATGATTAAGAAGAGTTATTTTATAATGCTGTTGATGGCTACAGCAATTATATCCTGTACATCCGGAGATCCCTATGAAGGAAGCTCGGGAAGTTCAAACAATGTTGTAAGAGCGAGAAATCAGGGGACAAATACAAGTGGAAACAGCAGTAATACAAATAAAGGAAATACACCTAAAAATACTCCGAAAAATAATGCAGGTGGAGAAGTAGATAACAAATTTGATGCTACTGATGAAAAAATAGTCGCCTTTATAGACCAGAAAGTATATGAGGATGCAGCCCAGATTAAACAGGTAACGATAGACAGTCTGAATAAATTACTGAAAGAAAAAAATATAAGAATGACAAAAAGAGAATTTTTGGCAAGAACTTATCAAATTATAAGAGATAATAATATGAATTCCTTTTATTTAGCTGCCGGAAGATTACTGAACCAATTGAAATAATAACTTATAGTAAAGAGGAGGAACATATATGAAGTTTCTAAAACTTTTGTTGGTTTTGACAGTAATTGCGGTTATTTCTGCTTTGGGAGGGGTAATTTTTTCAAATAAAATAATTACTTATATGACAAAAACTGATAATTCAAGATTTGAAAATTTAAGGTATTCAATAGCAAACGGAGAAATTTCATTTGATGATTTTGTGCTGAACGGGGAAAAATTAGGAAAAGGAAAAGCAAAAATCAGATTTACACGAGGAGGATTTTTAGGAATTATTCCAAAAATGAAACTGACTTCGTTAGAACTTCAACAGATAGATATGAATATCGTATATAATGCTCCTGATCAGCAGATAGATACTTTTATTCAAAAGATTAATATTCCTCAGGAAAATCCGAAAGCTATAAAAACTACTGAAAGCTATATTAAGGAAACTGCCGGAAAAATAGACATCCTAAATAAAGATATAGACAAATTCTTTGCCGATAGGAAAATAAAAATAGATACCATAAATCGAATAAAACAGGAATATATAGGAACGACGGATTTAAAAACTAAATCACAAAAATTGACTGAACTTAACAGAGAATTACAAATTTTCATTGGGGAAATCAATAGTGAAAAAACGAAGATAAATAAGGAAATAGCAGATATTGAGATTGAGAGAAATATAATGCTTGAGAATATTTCTGAAGATTTACTTAAGCTTGAAAAATTAATATCTCTAAATGATATACAAAATATAAATTCATATATATTTCTTGAAAAAGGAAAAGAGATTTCAATTTCTCTGAATAAATCGCTGAAAGCAGTAAAATTTATAAAAAAAATAAAAAATAATTTGAAACTTTCTATTTCGGATATTTCGATAAATAATGGAGAAATAGTTTTCAATGGACTGGAAAAAGGAAATAAGACTGTAAAAGGTGAAGTAATAATAAATAATAATATAAAAGCCAATATCTTTGAAAATGAAAAGGGATATGAAATTATTTATAATGGAAACGATCTTACACTGAAAACTCTATTTGGAGATAAAATAAATACGGACATAGAGTATATAAAACAGGATTTACTCCAAGGAAAGTCTTTAAATCTAATTTCTGAACTGTCTCTTGAAAATAATAATTTTAGAAATTTAAATAAAACTGTATTATCCGAAGACGATAAAAAATTATTGACTGAAAAAATAAATAATATGAAATCTACCCGTTATAATGAAATAATGACACAATATCAGGAACAGACAAAATCTGTGGAAAATATGATTAGCGGTATTTATGAAAAAGGAAATAAACTTGATAAATTTCAGAGAGAACTGCTTTCCTTGAATACAGTCATTAATATCAGTGATTTTGAGAGTAATATAAGTCAGGGTGGAATAACTTCGGAAGCGGAAAAACCGAAGGAAATTCTAAATAATGATGAGAATACGAGTACAGATTCTTCAGCTCAGAAGAGTGCTAAAGATATTACAAAAGAGTTAAATAAAATATTCAGATAAATAAAAAGGTTATATATGAGACTTGATAAATTTTTAAAAATAACGAGAATAATAAAAAGAAGAACAGTAGCGAAAGAATTGGCAGATAATGGAAATATTTCAGTAAACGGAGAAGAAAAAAAATCTTCGTACAATATAAAAAAAGGAGATATTCTTGATATAAAATATTTCAATAAAAATATAAAAGTATTGATTAAGGATATTCCTCCTGAAAATTTGAAAAAAGATTTTGTAGAAGAATATATTGAACTGATAAATTAAAAAGATAAAATATTTTTTTTAATTGAAAAATTGAATAAAAGCCCGTAAAATTTGAATACAAAGTAAAATTATTTAATTATCTTCATCAAATTTTTTAAAAAATAATATTTTTTCACTTGTTTTTTAAAAATAATGAGGTATAATAATTGTAAAGAAAACACATCTTATTTTACAAGGAGAAGCGTATGAAAATAACAGATATCAGACTCAGACTCGGAAGAGGTTCTGAGGAAGGCGGAAAGTTAAAAGCATATGTAGACATTACATTTGATGAAAGCTTCGTTGTACACGGGTTAAAAATTATTGAAGGGCAAAATGGACTTTTTGTTGCAATGCCTTCAAGAAGAATGCCTAACGGAGAGTTTAAAGACATAGCTCACCCAATTACTCCGGAATTGAGATCCGAATTAACAAGAGTAATTTTAGAAAGTTATGAAAAAGAAAATGTAGTAACCGAATAAGTACAAACTTAATTCTGAATTTACAATATTGATAACTTATTTTAATGCCTACAATGGAAAAATAGAGTTGTTTCAAAATAGAAAAAAATACAATTTTTTATGGATTCATATTAAAAAATTTTCTATTTTTGAAATAACTCTTTTTTATTTAATTTCATCTTAAAAAAAGTGTTTTTTCAAATGTTATTAAGAAACATTTTAAAATAAAAAAATATTTTTTAAAAATTAGGCTTATTTTTAAAATAAGAGTAGATAAAAAGGAAAATCTAAGGTATATTAATAGCATATACATTAAACGAATTTATATACAAAATTAATATAACGGTTGTTTTTAAAAAATAAGAATAAATAGGAGGAGAAATGAAAAAAAGTGTATTATTTTTAATGAGTTTAGTTGCAGTATCATCAGTAAGTTATTCGGCACCGAAACAAAGTCTGGAACAAAGTCTGAATGCAATAGAATCAAAATTCAATGATTTGCTTGAAAAAGAAGCACAGAAAAAAAGAGAATTTGAAGCACAGAAAACACAGCTTCAGGCAGAAGTGGAAGATTTAA
>CALIJH010000108.1 GCA_938017765.1 uncultured Leptotrichia sp. | reverse complement strand
AAACTCTTCCATTGTTTTATTGAGTTTTTCTTTTACATTTTCGTTAGAATCCGAATTTACACTGAAATAAAACTTAATCTTAGGTTCTGTTCCCGACGGTCTTGCTGTTATGTATGTATTGTCTTCGAGTACAAACTGAAGCACATTTTCTTTCGGAAGATGTATTTCCTTAACTTCTCCCGTTTCAAGATTATATTCTTTATGTGAGTCAAAATCTCTTTTTATTTTTATTTTCTTCCCTATTAGCGTATCTTTTATATTTTCTCTTAAATCAGCCATTAATCCTGTCATCTTCTCTATCCCGTCTTTCCCTTTTAATGTAACTGATTTTATTCCTTCAAGATAATATCCGAACTCTTTGTATAATTTTTGCAGTTCCTTATATATTGAGCTTCCTATGGAATTATAATATGCTGCCATTTCGGCTATTATCATTGATGTTACAAGGGCATCCTTATCTCTCGCATGGGTTCCTATAAGATATCCGTAACTTTCTTCAAATCCGAACAGATAACTTCCGTCAAGTTTTCCTGTTTCAAATTCCAGTATTTTCTCTCCGATATATTTAAATCCTGTCAGTGTTTTCATAACTCCCACATTTCTCACAGGAGCCACAACGTCAATCATAGGTGTCGATACTATCGTTGTTATGACTTTTGCATTGGCAGGAATGTCTTTTTTATTATTCAGCAGATATTGAAGAAGCAACAGTCCCATTTGATTTCCGTTAGGATAATACCAGTCATCATTATCATCTTTTACCGCTATCCCTATCCTGTCGGCATCAGGATCATTCGCCATAACCAACTTTGCTCCGATTTCGTCGGCTAATTTTACTCCCAGCTTAAACGCCGCAACTTCTTCAGGATTGGCATAAACTACAGTAGGAAAATTACCGTCAGGCTCTATCTGTTCTTTTACTACTTCAAAATTATATCCAAAGTCGGACAATATTCTTTTCATAGGTCTGCCGCCCGTACCATGTAGAGGAGTGTATACTATTTTGAAATTTTCTTTTCCGGGAATATCTGTTTTCAGCGTCTGTTTTTTTATTTCAGCCAGATAATCATTGTCTATCTTTTCATCAAGTTCTATTATAAGCCCTTTCTGTCTTCCTTCTTCTTCGGATATGACTTTTATTTCTTCAAGAGTGGCTATTTTATTTACTTCATTTACTATCTCTGTTGATTCAGGAGGAACTATCTGCCCTCCATCACTCCAGTATACTTTATATCCATTATATTCAGGAGGATTATGACTTGCAGTAACTACTATTCCTGCAAGACAGCCTTTATATCTCACACCGAATGATAGTTCAGGTGTAGACCTCAAATCAGGATAAATATACGCTTTTATTCCATTTGCTGCCATTACTCTTGCCGTGTTCAATGCATATTCTCTTGAACCTATTCTGGAATCGTGAGCAATTATTACTCCTTTTTCTTTAGCTTCTTTTTCGCTGCATTTAAACATATAATTAGCAAGTCCCTGTGTTGCTTTTCTTATCATATACTTATTAATTCTGTTTGTTCCTATCCCTCTTACCCCTCTCATTCCTCCTGTTCCAAAACTCAAATCTTTAAAAAATCTGTCTTCAATTTCTTTCTGATTACCCTTTAGACTTCTTAATTCTTCTTTATCTTTTTCATCAATAGAATTTGAATTTAACCAGTATTCATACTTTTTCATAAATTCCATAGCATTATCCTCCCTGTAACAAGTTATTTATTATAATTTTACCATATTTATCAAAGATAGCAAATAGAAATTACTTAGAAAAATAGAATTTTTTAATTTTTTCAAAAATCAAATTTCGAAAAAAATCAGAAATATTTTTTTAATTTTTTCAAAAATATAAAATTTGGAAAACAAAAAACCGGATAAAATCCGGTTTTTGATATATCTATGCCAAATAAATTTAGAAATTTTCTTAAAATAATCCCGGTATACTTACTCCACCTGTTATTACTTCCATTTCTTTTTCAGCCATTTCTTCAGCTTTTTCAAGTATTTCATTTATAGCATTTATTATCAAATCTGAAACTATTGAAGTATCTCCTTCTTCAACAGCATCTTTTAATACATCCATTGAAACGGATAAATCCACTATTTTTTTCTGTCCGTTCGCTTTTACAGTTATTCCTCCACCGGCAACGGAAGTTTCAACAAACTTATCCTTCAGACCTTCCTGTATTTTCAGCATTTCCTGTTGCATAACCTGTGCCTGTTTTATTATATCCTGTTGGCTTCCACCTTTTCCGGAATTGGCTCCTTTTATTTTTCTAACCATGATTATTATTGCCTCCTGAATAAAATTCATATAATAATATATATAATTTTTATAATCGTTAATATAAAAAAATGGTGGTGAGGGAAGGATTCGAACCTTCGAAGGCTGAGCCGGCAGATTTACAGTCTGCTCCCTTTGGCCGCTCGGGAATCCCTCCACTCTAAGTTTGAACTTGTATACGAGAAATGGTGCCGACTATCGGAATCGAACTGATGACCTACTGATTACAAGTCAGTTGCTCTACCTACTGAGCTAAGTCGGC
>CALIJH010000107.1 GCA_938017765.1 uncultured Leptotrichia sp. | reverse complement strand
TCTTGAAAAATTTTATAAATATTATTTTTACATTATTTTTTATTATTATTTTTTTATCATTTTCCTCTATGTTTATAAATTTTTATTTTATACTTTTTCACATCTTCCTTATTTTCCGAACATGACAGCAACATTATAAACAATATTACCGTCTGTATCCAAAATATAGGAAAATCCGTCAGATTATGAGCTACAACTCCTGAAACTATTGAAATTTTTAAAACGTTACTCTTATCATCTTTGAAAATATCATATATATATCTGAGCCATACTCCCATTAATGCAAGAGTACCCACTATCCCATAGCTCAAAAGCAGTTCTGTTATAGCATTATGGGAATGGGGATAAAATTTTGTAAATTTAAAATAGTAAAAGTTCCCGTGTCCAAATAATATATTTGTCTTAAAAGCATTGTACGCCATTTTCAATATATCTCTTCTCAACCAGTAATATTTCACAATAGTATCTTCTCTCAAAAAAGGCAATACTCCGTAGTATACTCCGATAACGTACCCTATTAACAGAAACACACAGGCGACAAAATACCTTTTTTCAAGAAAATAGTACAGTAATACAAATATTCCTATTACGGCTGCTGCAAGGGACGACCTTGAACCCGACAGTAAAATCGTCGAAAAATTAAGAATGAACAACAAAAAATTTCTCTTGGATTTTTTCTTTAATGCCAGATATAAATTCAAAATAGACGCCATCATCATTATGCTTCCCAGATAATTAGGGTTAAGATAAGCAAAATACCCTGCCCTGTCTTTAGTTATAAGAATTTCCACAAGGGATATAAAAAATGCTGCTCCTGAAAATTTTGCCATTAGTTCCAAATTATAATTTTTAAAATCATCGCTCACTATTCTTGTATAATATCGTCCGACCATTATACATAAAAGTATAGGTATCGCAATCAATCCGCCGTAATTATGATACCATAGCGACATTATAATGGAAAAACCTAAAACAGCTTCTACTGCAACAAGAGATTTATCTTTTAATATTTTTTTATATTCTCCTGTAACAAAAATATCTTTCAGCAGTAATAGACATAATATTATAACAAGAACATAATGAGTGAAAATTGCTCCGCCCATTAACATATACATTTTCTGAATATAATTTCTGTTCTTTATAATTTCCAATTTCAGACCTCTCTTTTATTTATAATTTTTAGTATCGTTTCATAAATTATAAAAATATCAAATCATAAACTTTATATATTTCACTATTTATATTTTATCAGTTTTATCATTTTTATAAAATAGATAAAAACTATTAAAAACAGAGTATTTTAAGTTTTCGAAATATATAATATTTATGATGAAGAATTATCATTGACATATGAAACAACCCCATTGAAATTAGAATACTCCCCGCTCAAATGAGTAAGGATTATAATTTCCTTTTTTAGTTTTTAGACTTTTTATTATTTTTCTTACTTCTTCAGCAGTTTCAAAAGTAAAATCCAGTCTCAGTTCATCAAAATTAAACTCTTTTATTTCATCGAGTTTTGGAATAAGGTTCATCGGTTTATCAAGGTACAATTCAATATTATCCAGATCATTTTTCAATAACTTGTACTTGTCGTAAAATTCTCCTTTCAGTTCCTTATATTCTTTATCAAATATTTTATGTTCAATATACATTCCTTTCAAATAACCGTATATTACCATACCTATTTTCACTTTGTCGGATTTTATCATTTTGAGCTGTTTGTAGCTCATCTCGGGAGATAAAAATACCGTTTCAAGGTTAGGAAATCTGCTGAATAAATCAAGGGTATAATTATTGAATACATTGAGGTTCCAATCAAGGGACTGACCTTTTATACCGTTTTTTTCTCCCATTATTAACTGATAAAGATTGGAAGCCAAATTTGTACCTATCTTTATTTTATCTGTCTTATGAAGATTTTTTTCTTTGGCAACATCATATTGCTTGTGATATATTTTTTCTATTCCTGCTTCACGACATGCAGCTTCCTGTTCACTATTGGAAACGAGAGCGGAAAAAATAGGCTCTGTTTTTCCTTTATTATTGAAAATCTTTATTTTCTTTTCTTCAATATTTTTTCTGTAAGAATTTATAAGTTTTTCCTGTAATTCAGCTATGCACTCCCTTTTTAATGATTTAAGCTCACTGAAAGGAATGAAGGAAACTCCGTCATAATCTATTTTCAGATTGTTCAGCTCAAAAGTAGTGTCGCCCAATTCTCCCAATTTTTCGGCTATCTGTTCATGAGTAATAGGTTTTTTGGCATTTTCTTCAATTATTTTTCCTTTTTTTATGACTTCTATTTTTTCATTTTTCAAATTATAAATAGAAAATTTTAAAATAATCTCTCTACCTTTTATTGCAGTTATTTCTCCGTCTACGGCTGCAAATCTTTTAGATATTTTTATATTGTGTATTATCCTGTCATTAATCTCTTTGGAATAGTTTTTATAAATATATTTAGTCTTTTCAGGGAGTTTTCCTACTGAAACAATATCGTCCTTATCAGCTTTCTGAACTTTTTTCCCGTTTACAGTTATCCTGTTTACATATTCTCCCGAAATTTTTTCAAAATCACTGTCTACAAACTGAATACCGTCTCCTAATATAAGCTCATCATCTATTCTGAAATTATTGCTTTCTCCTATTCTCACACCTAAAAAATATCCGAAATTTGACGAATATTTAAAATTCATAAGTTTATTATCAAGGTAAAAATATCCTTTTGAATAACCTCTGTTAAACAGTTTATAACTTTCGGTCGGTCTCGGTTTCCCTTTGAGAATATTATCATAGTAGCTCACTGTTTCATAGACATATTCGCTTGATTTCTTACGTCCTTCGACCTTTATGGCATTTATTCCTATATCTTTCAGTTTATTTATTTCTTCAGTCTGAAGAAGCTGGTCATTCGGACTTAGAAAATAAGCTTTATTTCCTTCTTCATCTTCAAATTTTTTTCTGCATGAATACGCACAAAGTCCTCTATTTCCACTTCTCCCCCCTATAAAGCTGCTGATATAGCAGTTTCCTGAATAAGAAATACACATAGAGCCTGAAACAAATATTTCCAGCTCTATATCCGTTTTTTCCCTTATACTTTTTATTTCTTCAAAGGACATTTCTCTTGCGAGAACTACACGGCTCAGGCCCAGTTCTTTCAATTTATTTGCTTCCACATGGTTTGCCCCCGTCATTTGTGTACTTCCGTGTATTGTCAGTTCAGGAAAATTTTCCTTTAAAAATTTTACAAAACCTAAATCCTGTACTATTACAGCGTCCAATCCATGTTCATATATTTTGCTTATATTGCGATATGCAGCGTCGACTTCCACATCTTTCATCACTGTATTTAATGTAATTAATGTTTTTATTCCTCTCGAATGAGCATAATCTATCCCTTCAAGTATTTCCTTTATTCCTAAATTCTCATTATTTCTTCTGGCTCCAAATCCTTTGAGACCAAAGTAGACTTCATTTGCTCCTGCTTTTATTGCCGCCTCTAACTTTTCATAGTTTCCTGCCGGTGCGACTATATTCATTATATTTTCTCTCCGTTTCTCTATATTCTTTTATTTTTATATAATTATACAAACTTTAGTAATTTTTGGCAACTAAATTTTTTCACTGGACTATTTTGTTTCTTTTTTATATAATATACATAGAAAATTAAAAAAATATAATATACTGAAAGGAAACTAATCTGATGAACTCTGTTTTTTACAATTCCAAAATCTCAAATGTACTAAGAAAAGTCTTTTTGACTGTGATGCTGGCTCTGCTTCTTGTCGCCTGTAAATCTATCGACCCAAATTATAAATGGTATTCAGCCAAAGAAGTTATTGACAAATCTGAAAAATTACAGCCCGGAGATATTCTCGTTTTATCCAAAAAGTCTTCTCTCCGTTCGATGTGGGGGCATGTGGCTGTTCTGAATGAAGAAAAAAAAATAGTGGAATTCCCTTCCTATTCCAATGGATATAGTGAAAGTCCATTATTTGTGTGGCAGGGAATTGACAGAAAAATCTCTGTTTTCAGACTGAAAGGGATAGATGATAATTTTAAAAATGCCCTTTTTGAAGAAATAAACAAGACAATTTACAAACCTTACGGACTTACTTTCAATAAAAATTTTGACAAAAGACTGTATTGCTCCCAGTTTGTATATCTCGTATTTAAAAATGCAGGAAAAAAAGTAGGTCGAACTGTCGATTTGGACTCCAATGGCGGAGGCTGGGTAATGCCTTTTGATATAATGAGGTCTTCTTTACTGGAAAACGTAATTTTAGATTAAACAGGAAAGATAAGAAAGAACTGTTTTAAAAAATAATAATTTCCATAATAAAAATAGTAAAAAATATATTTATGAATTTGTTCAAAATTTTATGATATTCATTATAAAACAGAAAACAAACCGATTTGACTAATAAAATTTTATATTTATATATCTTACCTTTCAAAATTTTTAAAAGATATATTTTATTTAACTGATAAAATTTTATAATTCAATAAACTGTTATTTTTTATAAATAAACTTCGATAGATTACAGTTTTGATATCTATTTTATATCAATAAGTTTATCAAATAAATATATTTTTTTACTATTTTTTTATGATTTTTGTAATATTTGTTTTTTTGACTCAAAACAATGAATTTTAATTTTTATAAAAACTTTTTCAAAATTTCTTCGGCAGCTTTTTCCAATCTTTTATATCTTATTTATCTACTTAGATTTGAATTCTCTGTTTACTATCGCCATTTATCTCCTTTGTAATAATTTTTTATACGATAAATCGATAGCAAATGCACCAATTGGAGCTGTAAAAACTATCGCAAGTACTGCTACTGTAAGCACTGTATCACCACAAGAAAATCCAAGTGCAAGAGGTATCCCTCCAATAGCAGCCTGAACAGTTGCTTTTGGAGTATATGCCACCATAGCAAACAATTTTTCTTTTCCCTTAATTCTTGTCCCTAATAAGCACACAAATACACCAAGCATTCTAAATATCAATGCACCTACAATCACTATAATAGCCTTCACTCCAACTTTCCCGATATATCCGATATTTACAGTTGCACCAACCAACACAAATAAAAATATCTCTGCTGCTACCCATAATTTCCCATATTTTATGGAAAGTCTTTCTGCTACAGTTTTGTTTTTTCTCTGTAATCCTATTCCAATAAACATAACTGTAATTAATGCAGAAAAAGTAATTACAGTAGTTAATTTATCTTCAATTACTACAAGTAGGAATGTGATACTCAAAATGATAAGCACTTTTGAAGTATCTCGAATATGAATTTTCTTGAAAAAATCTGCTAATAATAAGCCAAGTAATATACCTATCATAATTCCCAAAAATATTGAAACAGGAATATTAATAAAACTAATTATCGAAGCCCCTTTGCCTTGCATCATTCCAACAAATGTAGAAAACAAAACAATAACATATACATCGTCAACTGATGCTCCTGCCAAAATTAACTGAGGTATTCCTTCTTCTACTCCATAACCTTCATCCATAAGTTTTACCATTCTTGGAACAACGACAGCCGGTGATACGGCAGCAAGAACAGCTCCCATAATTGCAGCTTCTAACATTGTTAATCCCATAAGTTTTGGAGCAAGCAAAATCATTCCTATGAGTTCAAAACTCGCAGGTATAAAGCACATAAGAACTGCCGGTCTTCCTATTTTTTTTAGTCCTGATAAGTCCAGTCCAAGACCTGCTCTTGTGAGAATAACTATTAGTGCAATCTTGCGAAGTTCTATTGATATTCCAAGTATACTGTTATCTAATAAATTAGTTACATAAGGTCCAAGAATAATACCGGTAACTAACATACCAAGCAAACTCGGTAATCTAATTTTCCGACACAACCACGCCATAGTTGCACCTACAATAAGAATTAGCGAAATACTTAATAACATAATAACCTCCTTTAGACGAAAAAAGCCAAAGCTCTCTATGTTAATTTAATTGCAGAAGTCAACAATTTTAACTTCATATTCTCTCTTACTTATATTAGCAGTAATTCTATCATAACTATGATATTCTCTTTTCTTTCTTTTCAATTTTGTTATATGACTTTACTACAAGATTTTATAGTCTCTCCACTCTTCGTATCAATGCTATGCACTCAATATGGCTGGTTTGAGGAAACATATCCACGGCTGACACCTTTTTCAGCTCATATCCATTTTCGGCAAGTATTTTTACATCCCTTGCAAAAGTTGCGGGATTACATGAAATATACACTATTTTCTGAATTTTATTTTTTATAACACTTCTCAAAGCTTTTTCTTCTATTCCTCTTCTCGGAGGGTCAAATATTATAGCTTCGACTTTCTCTTTTTTCAGCAAATCGGGCAGTATTTTTTCAACTTTTCCGTTTATAAATTCCGTATTTTCTATATTATTTTCAAGAGCCGTTTTATTGGCAGCTATTACCGAACTTTCAACACTTTCAATTCCTATTGATTTCTTAACTTTTGAAGAAAGTGCCATTGCTATCGTTCCCGTTCCTGAAAAGGCGTCAATTACTGTTTTATCCTTACTTTCTCCTAAAAATTCGATTGCTTTATCATACAGCTTTATAGCCTGAAATTTATTAATCTGGAAAAATGAATCAGGATATATTTTAAATCTTATATTTTCTATTTCCTCTTCTAAATATTCATTTCCAAAAATATGTCTTATTTCTTCTCCTAATATAACATTATTAGATTCTTTTTTTACTGAAATATATACAGATTTCAAACATTCATTCCCGTTATATAACTTCTCAAGAACTTTCACCAACTGTTTATATTGGGATTTTTTACTGACCACGACTATAATCATAACTTCATTTTTTTCATTATTTCTTACAATAATATGCTTCAGAAAACCTGTATCCGTTATTTCATTATAGACTTTAAATTCATTTTTTGTATCCGAAAATTTATTTATTTCTTCTAAAAATTTATTTATTATTTCTTCGGCAATTTTTGATTTTAACAGACTCTCCTTTGCAGAAAATATATTATGAGATTTTTTTGAATAAAATCCTGTCATAATTTTGCCGTCTTTCTTAAAAAGAGGCTCCGCCGTTTTGTTTCTGTAATTTGTTTTTATATCACTCCCTATAATATTTTCAATTTCAATATTTTCAAGGTTTATATTTCCTATTTTTTTCAGAACTTCTTTCAACATTTCATTTTTATATTCAAGTTGTTTTTCATATTTCAGCATTCCAAAATCACAGCCATCAAAATCTTCAAAACTTATTTTGGAAGTATCTTTTATTCTATCATTTCCCGCCTTTATTATTTCCGTAATCAGACCTCTTGCATAAGATTTTTTTACCGAAATTATTTCAATTTCAATAATATCTCCGGGAACACTCATCGGAACAAATATTGTAAATCCGTCTATATGTCCTAATCCTTCCCCTCCGAATACTATTTTTTCTATTTCGATTTTTAATTTTTGTCCTACTTTATAATTATTTTCTATTTTATCCATTCTTACCTCTTTATCCATAACTTTAATATCTATAATTCTAACATTTATAATTTTAATTCCGTTTAACTTCTTAATTTTTAATAACGGTATTGTAGGCAATAACAAATTATAAAAAATAATAAATTTTCTAAATATCCAAACTTATTATTTTCAAATTTATTATTTCAAAAATTCGAGTATATTTTTTAGCTGTAATCCTATCCCGATTTTCAGACTTTCCTCATCGATATTAAATTTCGGATGATGTAAATCATAAATCAGTCCCTTTTCTTCATTTCTCGTTCCAAGTCTGAAAAAACATCCTTTTATTTCATTCAAAAAATAACTTACATCTTCTACATCCATTCTTGCTTCTTTTATTAATTCAAGACTTTCCTTTCCATATAAATCAACTACATTTTCTTCAACTTTTTGAGTTATTTCGTCATTATTTATAACGGGAGCATAACCCTCTCTTATATTAATATCGACATTTCCGCCCAAACTTTCCACAAACTTAGGTAAATCCCTTTTTATTGTTTCAATTATAAACGTCCTTGTTTCCTTGGACATTGTTCTTATCGTCCCGAGCATTTCCACTTTATCACAGATTACGTTTTCAGCTTTTCCTCCTTTAAAAGAACCGATTGTAATTACCGCTTCTTCTCTCGGGTCTATTCTTCTGCTTATAATCGACTGAAAAAATTCCAGAACTTTGGCTCCTATCAGAATAGCGTCTACCCCTTTATGAGGAAGTGCTGCATGAGCCGACACACCGTTTATGTTCAATGTAATCATTGCAGAAGTCGCATGGGCTTTACCATATTTTACCCCGATTTTTCCTAATTCAATCTCAGGTGCCATATGTAGTGCGAAAAAAGCGTCTATTTTTTTATTTTTATCATTCTTAAATTTTAATGCTCCCGCTTTTATCATTCTTTCCGCCCCTCCATTTGTTTCTTCTGCGGGCTGAAAGAAAAATCTGACTGTTCCTTTCCATTTGTCTTTATTGTTAGCCAAAATCTTCGCCACTCCCATTTGTATTGTCATATGGGCATCATGTCCGCAGGCGTGCATTTTACCGTTTATCTTTGATTTATATTCCACTTCATTTTCCTCAAAAATGGGCAATGCGTCTATATCTGCTCTTGTAGCTACAGTTTTTCCCTCTCCGTTATATATTGTCGCCACTATTCCCGTATTTATTATTTCTTCGTATTCTATGCCGTTATTTTTCAGGAATTCTTTTATTGTGGCACTTGTTTCAAATTCTTCGTCCCCAAGTTCAGGGTTCATATGTATTTTTCTTCTTATTTTTACCATTTCATCGTATATCTCTTCAACATTTTTTTTTATAAAACTATTTATTTCATTGAATTTCATCTCTTTCACCTCTTTTTTTGAATTTTTCCGTAACTTCCATATTTGAAATTTGAATTAATTAATTCAAAATGTTATAATTTATTATAAAAAAAATTAGTAAATAAAGCAATAAAAATTATTTTGAAAGGACAATTTATGAAACTGGTTAAAACAAAAAATCCTAAACATCTTCTAAATATATACAGACTGTATTTAAAAGCCTTTCCAAAAAATGAAAGAAAACCTTTTCCATTTATTTTATTGAAACAATGGAGAGGAACAACAGAAGTCCTTTCAATAAAAAACAATAAAGACGAATTTTTAGGACTGGTAATTACCGCTTTACACAATGACCTTGTTTTAATAGCATATTTCGCCGTTTCCTACACTCAAAGAGGCGGAGGAATAGGCTCTAAGGCTCTCCAACTTTTAAAAGAACGGTATTCAAATAAAAAAATTTTCCTCGAAATCGAAAATACGGAAATATCCAATGTACCAAATTTGGAAGAAAGAATAAAAAGAAAAAATTTTTATCTGAAAAATGATATGAAAGAAATGCCTTTTATAGTAAGTTTTTTTGGAACTGAAATGGAAGTCCTGACATATAATTTTCCCATTACTTTTGAAGAATATCATTCCGTTTATAAAAAAGAATTTGGAAAAATTATAAGTCGAAGAGTCAGATTTATAAGAAATAAATATTAAAAAATAAATATTAGATATAGAATACAGCAAAAATTATATTTGTAAATTTTAAGATATAAATTGGAAATTAATTTTAAAAAATTTATCTTCTTAAATTTCAGATAAATTTTTATTTCAACTACTTATTCAAATACATATTTATAAATCGCTTTTGCCACACCGTCGTCTTCATTTGTGTCAGTTATATAGTTTGCCGCTTCTTTAGCCATTTTAGTCCCATTTCCCATAGCTACTCCAACTCCAGCAAATTCTAGCATTTCAATGTCATTATTTCCATCTCCAATTGCCATAACTTCTTCACGTGAAATGTTTAACTTTTTAGCCAATTTTTTTAACGCTACACCTTTATTTGCGCCTTTTGGTAATGTTTCGTAAATATGTTTTTGACTTAGTACGCCGCTACATCTGCTATTTATCAATTCTCCTCTATCTTTTACAAATCTTGCAATTTCATTTTCATTACCCAAAAACATTGATTTAAAAAAT
>CALIJH010000106.1 GCA_938017765.1 uncultured Leptotrichia sp. | reverse complement strand
ATTATAGTAATTCTCAAATCATATTAATTCAAAATTTATTATTTTGCAAGTTCAACAAAGTATTTCAATGTTCTTACTAATTGAGCAGTGTAAGACATTTCATTGTCATACCATGAAACTGTTTTAACTAATTGTTTATCTCCACTTTCGATAACTTTTGTTTGAGTTGCGTCAAACAATGAACCGAAATGAATTCCAACTATATCTGAAGATACTAATGGCTCTTCAGTATAACCGAATGATTCGTTAGCTGCTGCTTTCATAGCTGCATTTACTTCATCTTTAGTAACTTTTTTACTCAAAACTGAAATTAACTCAGTCAATGAACCTGTAGGAACAGGTACTCTTTGAGCTGCTCCGTCCAATTTTCCTGCCAATTCAGGAATTACAAGTCCTATAGCTTTTGCTGCTCCTGTTGTATTAGGAACTATATTTGCAGCTGCCGCTCTTGCTCTTCTGAAATCACCTTTTCTGTGAGGAGCATCTAAAGTATTTTGGTCTCCTGTATAAGCGTGGATAGTAGTCATTGACCCAACTTCTATTCCGAATTTATCCTGTAAAACTTTAGCCATTGGTGCTAAACAGTTAGTTGTACAAGAAGCTGCCGATATTACTGTTTCTGTTCCGTCCAAAATATTGTTATTTACGTTGAATACTACTGTTTTCATTTCTCCTGAACCCGGTGCGGATATAACTACTTTTTTTGCTCCGGCTTTAATATGTTTTTCAGCTTTTTCCTTAGAAGTAAAGAACCCTGTACATTCCAATACTACGTCTACTCCTAATTTTCCCCATGGTAAATTTTCAGGATCTGCATCAGCGAAAGTTTTAATTTCTTTTCCGTTTACTACGAATGCCCCTTCTTTCACTTCAATTTCTCCATTGAATCTTCCTTGCGTTGTGTCATATTTGAACAGGTGCGCTAACATTGCAGCGTCTGTTAAATCGTTAATTGCAACTACATCAAATTCAGGATGATCAGCCATTAATCTCAATGCTAATCTCCCAATTCTTCCAAAACCGTTAATTGCTACTTTAACTGCCATATTACTATTACCTCCTAAAAATTTTATATATTAAGTTATTAATATACTTATCATAAGTTAAGTATATCACAAATTAATTAACTTTTCAATATATTCCATAAGTAAAAAACTGTATTTTGTTGTTACCTTTTTTATCTATAAGTTTTTGTCTACAGGGATTTCAGCTTCCGTTATTTCAAATATACCGAATTTTTCTTTTAATTCCATAATTTCCTTACTTTCAGTTAAATCATCTTTAAATTCGGGATTTCTCTCTACAATTAGACATAAATTATCATTTTTCAATGTAAGAACTGATTTTTTCAAAGCTTTACAGAAAGAAAAAGCAGTTTCAATCGCTAAAGGATAATAAACATTTTCTCCAATCTTTATTTGTCTTTTTACTTTTCCTAAAAGCACAAGCCGACCTTTCCCGTCAATATATCCCATATCCTCTGTTCTATACCATTTGTCTTTAGAATTTTCCTGAATATCTGTATATTCGTTTATTACATTTTCTCCTTTTACGAATATTTCATTTTCTTCTATTTTAAGTTCTATTTCATCTACCGTTTTTCCGACAAGTAGTCCCGCTCCTTTTTTCATGCTTTCAATATCTTCCTCCGCTATATCCTCAAAATTCAGTATCGAAATAGGTCCTGCTTCGGACGTACCATACAAGACTTTTATTTCAGCCTCTGTAAAGATTTTCCGAATTTTCTCCATAAGCTTAGGAAATACAGGAGCTTCATAAATATATATATTTTTAACATCTTTCAGCTGTACTTTTTTTCCTTCGGAATAATCCGCAATTTGTTCAAATACCACAGGTGATAACATTATATTCTGTATTTTATTTGCCTTTATCTGCCTGATTATATCCTCGGGATTTGCTTCCACAGGTTTTCTCAAATCTATATCAGAAATAAAAGTAGTATTCCCCATAGCCATATGGAAAAGTGCAAATACGGGAAAAGAAGAATAAACAGACGTTTCTTTCTCGAATTTCAGGTTTTTTTCAAGAACATTATATTGCCCCAGCAGAAATCCCTGTGTTTTTGTAATAATTTTAGAAAAATCTGTATCCCCGTCAGTAAAACTAATAAGTGCAGGCGTTTTTTCGTTAATCTGTTCTTCAATTCTCTCATATTTTTTAATTTTTTTCTTTTTCATCGGAGGCAGTCCTTCGGCTTGCTCTAACATTTTGACATAATTAATTTTTTTTCTGATTTTTCTTATCCCTTTCAAAAAAAATCCTTTTAAAATAGTTTTTCCGCTTCCGACTATTCCTTCGGGAGAAACCGTTTCACAACATTTATTTATATATTCGGTATCGGCATAAGGGTCTATAAATACGGCTTGCATTCCCATTTTTAATATGGCGATCAAAATCAGGTAAAATTCTACCCCTATAGGAATAAAAATTACTATTTTATCCCCTTTTTTCAATCCTTTTTTTTCAAAACAGGTACAGATTTTATCTGATCTTATATCCATTTGACTGAATGTAATTTTATTTTTCGTCTTTATATCGACTAACGCCGTTTTATAGGGGCATTTTTCTTTTAATTCTTTTATTTTATCAGTTATTATCATATTCAAACTCCTTTCAGAATTATTATATAAATTATAGCATTTTCTAATGTATTTCTTCAAATTATATTTATTAAAAAAGGAACTATTCAAAATAGAAATAAAATACATGAAAAATATATTTTTTCATCTGCTAAAATTACACTTGTAACAGTTATTCATAAATATATTTTTTCATATTATTTTTTAAATTTTCCTTTCGAGACAGTTCCTTTTTTATTTCATATCTGCAATTATTTTTATTCACTCAAAAAAAACATAATTTTCCCTGTTTCCAAATCGATAGCAGCCGGTTTTTTATACTTTGTATCATAACCTATACACAAATTAGAACCTATCGGTACTCCTTTAGACGGTTTTGGCACTCTTATACACATATTTTTGTATGCGACAGCCTTTTCCTTGTATTCCTCTTCCTCTTCTTTCCCTTCTACTCCTATAGAAAGAACAAAAAGATAATCTTTTCCGTCTTTAGTTATTTTATGAGAAGCCTCATTTGCTCCAAGCCATTTATTCAGTATTTTATCTTCATGAAGATTTCCGTCCGTAGTAAATTTTTCTCCTTCACCGGGTACTTTAAAATCTGAATTATTTTCCGAAAAACTCAATATTCCAAATAAAATTACTAACATTAAAATTATTTTTTTCATGATTCCACTCCCTTATTAAATTTTTTTAACTTATTATACGATTAAACTCTTTTAAAGTCAAGTATTTTCTATTTTGTTTCATCTTTCTAAAAATTCTTCCATATCATTAAATATCGGTATTTCTATTTCCATTTCTTCTTTTTTAACAGGATGTGTAAATTTGACTTTATAAGCATGCAAAAATTGCCTTTTTATCCCTTTTTCAATATCAAGACCCTTTCCATAAAGCTCATCTCCGACTATTGTGTGTCCTATAGACTTTAAATGTACTCTTATTTGATGAGTTCTTCCTGTAAAAAGCTCGCATTCTACAAGGGTTACATTTTTATCATCAAATTTTTTCAAAGGTTTTATCACCGTTTTTGCATACTGTCCTCTTTCATCTATTATTCTTTCAAGATTATCTCCGTCCCTGTATATGGGCTTTTCTATAATAATTTCATCATCTGCTTCCATAATACCGTCAACTATTGCCAAATATTTTTTCTCAAAAGCCGAAAAATTTTGCAAAAATGCTTGAGCAAAACCGTTTTTAGTAATGATTATAAGACCTGATGTATTCATATCCAGTCTATTGTAAAATCTCGGCACCATTTCCTGACCGTACTTTTCTTTAAAATAATATACTATCCCGTTTGCCAGTGTAAAATCTGCTTTTTTCTGTGTCGGATGCGTCAGCAAAAACGGCTCTTTATTTACAATCATCAAATCTTCATCTTCATACACTATGTCCAAATTCAGTTTTATTGGCTTTATATCCGTTCCTTTATTTTTCTCAATTACTTTGAGTATTCCCCCTGAAGGGAGTTTTTTTGTAGTTCTTACCTGTTTTCCGTTTAAAAAAACTTCCACATTTCTTAAACTTCTTCCCGAATAATTCTGTACTTCTCTCAAATACTGGGAAATTTTCATTCTTTGATACTGTTTTTCCAACTTAAACTTTTTCATACTTTTCCTTTAATTTATACTTTTATTTGTACTTTTTTCTTTTTTCTTCTATAGTTTTCAATAAATCTACTTATCTCGTATTATACTTATTCATCAGTCTTTCTAACGGCATTTCATCTTTTATGTCATCTATCAGTCTAAACATTTTTTCTCTGTCATTTTTCAAAACTTCCTTTTCATCAGGAGTAAATTTACCTAAAACAAACCCTATCGTTTCATCTTTTGATTTGGGTTTTCCTATACCATATTTTATTCTTATAAATTTCTCTCCCACATTTTGAATTATGGATTTTATCCCGTTATGTCCTGCTGACCTTCCGTCTTTTCTAATCTTTAATTTTCCAAATTCCATATCCATATCGTCATAAATGACAAAAAGCTCCGTTTCAGGATCTATCTTGAAAAATCTCACAGCTTCTCTCACAGCTTCCCCACTCGAATTCATAAAAGTAAGAGGTTTCTGATAAAAGACCTTATCCCCCTTGTAAGTCGTCTGAACGAATTCGGACTTATATTTTTCCTTTATATCAGTTATATTGTTTTCTTTCAAATATTCATCTATAAATATAAATCCTATATTATGTCTCGTAAGTTTATACTGTTCTCCGGGATTTCCCAGTCCTACTATTAATTTCATTATTCAAATTTGCAGCTTTTTAATATAATGCTGCTTTTCTCCCTTCTTTTTTCTTCAAATTTATATGATTAATTATATCATATATTCAATAAAAAATAAAAATCCGACACCTGATTTTTCATCTAAGTGTCGAATTTTTTTGTTTATTAGAAAAGAATAGTTTCTCCAATAACGTTAAATCATTTGATAATATTCTATCAGTCTTAAAAATAGATCTTTATTTCATCATCAGTTTATATTATTGGATTAATACATAAACTTAAATCCTATTCCTCCTCTTACGTTCTTACCTTTTGTATCATATCCTCCGTTTACTGTTACTCCAAACTTCGAATTGTCTATTCCTATTGTCAAGTCTGCTTTGAAGTTCCCTTTTCTGTCATCCTTCTCGCTTCTGATTCCAAACCATTCTGCATTCGTATTAGCTACTCTCGCTTTGTTCTTTACATTGTCCACTTTTCCTAATTCGTTTTCGTAGCCTAATCCTAACGTAGTGCTGAATGTTCCGTATCTTCCTACTGCTCTCTTATACTTGAACTCCATTCCTACTTCAGGTTTTACTGATATGTAATCGTTTCCTTTTACTTCCAGTCTCATTTCTCCTGATTTCTCTTTTATGTCTCCGAATTTTCCATATTCAAGTTTTAAGCTTCCATACGGTCTTATGCTGAATCTTTCTCCTGTTCTGAACTCTTTGCTTATTTCATTCTTAACTGCTACTCCGTATGTGTTGTAATCTGATTTAGCCTTGAAGATTTCATCCACTACAAGATATTTTCTTTCCATTGCACTTCTTGACGCAAATCCTTCTCCTGATATTGTCCATTGTAAACTTCCGTTATTGTCAAAGGCTTTTGTTTTATACAACCCTGCTTTTACCATTGTTACATTCTCTTTTGATTTTCCTATGTCTTTAAATTTGAATGTATTATTTACTGCTCCTGCATACCAACCTGAACTGTTTCCAAGTTTTATTGTTTCATTTTCATGGATATATGCCACTCCAAAAGCATTGTTTGTATAGTCTATTATTCCTGCTGTATCCGTATTGTATTCTCCTCTTGCTCCAAATGTTGTTATCTTGCTCGATTTCTTAGTCGTATTTTGCCATTGACTTGAAAGTTTATTTATTTCCTTGTCCAACACCTGACTTGTCGATGATACTCTATGCTGCACATTTGCATACTGATGTCCCATCATTTCATCAAATGCCTGATACAGTAATGCTTCTTCATTCTTACCTATTTTGTTCAACTTATTGAATAATTGTTTTTCTCTTGAATCTATCGCTTCCACTCCGTATCTCTGTTCCAGTCCTGATGTAAAGTTATATGTGTCCGTCTTTTCTACAGGTGTAGGCTGGTTCCCTGCAAATGCCGTATATGGTATTTTTGCCATGTACACTTTTTGAGGTACTCCATATCCGTTCAGTATCGGTAATGCCATCCATGTTAATGAAGCCGAATTTATGGACCATTCTATTCCTCTTCTTGTTCTCATCGCATCCTGATACGGTTTCAGTATGTTTTCTCCCACTTCTATGTACTTACCGTTTACTCTTTCTGCTGCCTCAGGTCCTATAAGCAGTTCCGCTTTCTGCACTCCTAATGCTCCCAGTCCGTTTATAGGATTTGTTCCTCTCAATGTATCTATATACATTCCCAGTCTATGTATCAATGCTTCAGGACGTGTTCCATGTGTCTGATTTACACTGTCAATATTAGGTACAGGTACTCCGTTCAATGTTATGTCAGGTGTTGTCTGACCCGGACGTGCGTGCATTCTTACTCCTCCTGCATTCTTATCCAAGTCCTGTCCTCCTGTAGGGTCATACATTCCGTCTCTTGCTGCTCCTCCTGATACTGTTATATCCCCATAGTTTACAACCGTTACATTATCTATAGGTGTATTAACTCTGTATGTTCCGAATCCTCCCGCAGAGTTTATATTTATTGTCGCTCCTGCATGGTTTACAAGGGTAGAATTGTTACTTAAAACTACTCCTATCATTCCGCTTTGTGTTCCTGTAGTTTTTATTGTTCCATAGTTATGTCCTTCCGCTCCCTCGTCAAGGTACATTCCTATAGCTCCCTCTCCTGCAAGATTTATTGTTCCATGATTTTCCGCTATGGATTTACCTGAACCGTTGTTTCCTGTTGCATACATTCCTATTCCGCTTGCACCTGTTACATTTATTGTTCCGTTATTTACTACTTTTGCATAATCCAGATTCTTATATCCCGCTGCCATTCCTATCGCATATCTGTTTGTCGCAGTATCGGACGCTCCCACTGTTATCGAAGCATTATTTGTAGCCGTTCCTCCATTTATACTGTACATTCCTACGTTTCCTATTCCTGTCTGGAAGTTCATGTTTCCGTTATTTACAAGGGTTCCTGCCGAGTATAGTCCATAAGTCTGCTCATTTGTCGATGTCAATGAAACATTGTTTGTTATATTTGCCGTATTATCATTAGAGTACAGATATACCGATTTCTTGTTCATGGACACATTTCCTCCTGCTACGTTCGTAAATTTAGTATTATGTCCTTTAAGCACGTATCCGTATGAATTTTCTCCTATGTTCATTGTACTTCCGTTATCTGTTATCTGTATTCCGTCAGTATCATTTTCAGTAAATACTCCTACTGCGTTTTCATTTCCTATGTTAAATGTAGTTCCTGCATTTATTGTTATATTATCAGTAGATGTAGGCACTGACTGTGTCGCTTTACTGAATATTCCTACTCCGTTTTCTCCTATGTTAAATACTGAACCGTTATTTGTTGTTACATTTTTACCGTATATTCCGTATGAATTTTTCCCTGCATTTATTGTTCCGTTATTTACTATTCCTACACCTGCATTTGTAGTAAACATTCCTATTCTCAATGCACTTTCAGTCGCAGCATCTCCTGTGGAGATTGTTCCGTTATTTGTAAGGGTTCCGCTTACATCCCCGAACATTCCCACACCTTGTTCTGCTCCTGTCATATTCAGTGTTCCCGAATTTGTTATGTTACCTTTCTTAGCTGCCATTCCTACGGCTTTTGTTCCTGTCATTGTTATTGTTCCTGTTGCAGCATTTTCAGCTCTGACATTATGAGCCGCAGCAGGGTCATCATCATTATTTTCTACGTAAATTCCTACTGCACTTTCTCCATTAAGATTTATTGCACTTTTATTTATTACTTCTACTTCTCCCAGTCCGGCTGGCGTGTGTGTATCAGTTTTAAATTCATTTTTTACAAGGTTGCCGTCTCCATCTTTTCTCCAAGATATTCCAAGTATTCCTATGGAGTTATTTCCACCTACGTTAATTGTACCTTCGTTTGTAGATTTTGAACCATTTACTCCATATATTCCTACTGCTCCGCTGTTTTCACCATTTATTCCTGATTTCTCAACGTTTACAGTACCTCCACTGTTTATATTTGCCTCACCGTAGTTGATGAACAGCCCTACTGCTCCTGCTCCGTTGTCAACTCTGTCCGCACTGACTGTAGATCCTGCCTGTACGTTCAGTTGTGTTTCATTGTTAGTATTTGCAGATGTACTTGAGTTCATATCAAGTCCTACGACTGTAGGTACTCCCAGTGCTGTCAGCTCTCCACTGTTCAGATGTGCAGTTACATTGTTTCCGTGAGTATTTACTTTAGCTCTCTGAACAATAAGGTTCTTAGTAAACATATCCAAATCAGGATCTGTTCCTGCAACAGCTGCTATAGATTTGTCAATTGGCTTATCTATTCTATAGTCTGCCAGTCCGTCTATTACTGCTAACTTATATTTATCATAAGTTACACCTGATTCAACATTATTAATAGTTCCAATATCTGCCATAGTTGTAAGATTGCCATGTAACCCGTTCAGTGCCAAAGTTCCGGGCGCATTTTTCAATCTTACGACAGTAACGTCATTTGAGTAAACATTGATACCCATTCCTGTTGTTGTTACAGACTGATTTCCCGGTGCTAAACTGAGGTCTTTTTCAAATCCTACCGCTTTTCCTCTCAATGTCAGAGTTCCATTTGATAAATCCACTTTCCCTTGACCCTTTGTATAAATTGCAAATCCTTCTCCTTCATATTCTATACTTCCATTTTTTACATCTATAAAACTTGGAACTGACGCCGTTCCACCGTCAGAAACTAATCCTGAGGCTCCATTTTTAACGGTAATAGAAGCTTTTTGGATATCTATTTTTGAACCGTCTTTTGCATACACAGCTACTCCTTTATTTATTCCTTCCGGAATATCTGCGTCATTCAGATTAATTGTTACTTTATGATTAGGGTTTGTTGAAGAAAATGTTATATTTTTACCATTTCCTGCACTAAATATACCTGTAGCTCCTTTTTTTGCATTAATTATAAGATTTTCATTAGTAATTGTAATTGTACCTTTATTATATATTCCTGATGAGCTTCCACCAGTTATATTTATTGTACCTGTGGTTTCAAAAGTTCCTTCATTATATATTCCCACATTTTTCCCTATGCCTATAGATCCAGTAGATGTACTTACTCCTTCTACTGATATCGTTCCTTTATTTTCACCTTTTGTAAATTGGTCAGTGTACATACCGATACTTTCTTTTCCTTTAAGAATCAATGAACCGATATTTTTTATATTCAATTTAGTTGTTGCTGAACTTCCTATTGCAACCATTCCTTTTGTTCCGGATAAATTTTTTCCTGCTGTAACTGTTCCCGAATTATATATATGCTGTGTTTGTCCATTAGATAACATCATTATATTATTATTCCCTGTTATCGTATCATCTGTCATATTCGAAGTCGTTGTAATATCTTTACTTACCTGAATACCATGTTTATCTGTTCTGATAAGTGTACTATTATTAACATAATCTGCAATAGTAAATACTCCCATTGTACGATTGTTAAGTCTAAAATCATTTGTATTATTTGTCGAATAATCTGAAAGTCTTAAAAAACCTGTAGCCTTATCGGCATAACTGCTTTCAATTCCACCTAGTGTTACATTTAATCCAAAATAGTTAGCAATAGGATTTTGATAATTTGCTCCTGTTGTATTTGTAAGTTCCGAGTGTACATCAGCATTTAAATTCCCTGGTTCTACATAAGGATTGGCAGCTGAAGAAAGCGATTTTCCTATAGCAATTCCTACATTTTCCCGACCACTGACAAGTATCTTTTTATCTGTACCACCACTACTTACTGTTGTATCATCATAATAAGTATCATTAAAAATATTTTTCATACGGAAACCATAATTATTACTACCATTGACATAAATGTTTCCTAGACTTACATCTACAGGAATATCATACTGATTATATTTTCCAAAATCTATTCCTATACTATTTTTACTATTTATAATTATTTTTCCATTATTTATAGTTTTATTATTTTCATGTATAGTTTTCCCTGTCGGATTTTGCATTTCTATATCAATCATAATAGCAACTACCTGATTCCCTGAAGAAGCTGTAATTGTACCGTCATTTTTAAATACCCAATTTCCATTTTGAGAAGTCTGTTGATTCCATAACTGATGCTCAATCCCTACAGTAGTTTCATAACTTACTCCATGTGGTGTAGTAACATTAGAACCTACCAATTCCAATGTTCCATCAAAAGTTAAAGTTCTAGTTACAGTAGTTCCTGAAGTAGCAGGATCTCCCGAATTATAACTTAAAAATATTTTTACATAATTAGGATCACTCGGAGATGCAGGTGCTCTAGTAACTCCTGCTCCACCATGATATATCATCTTATAATTACCTGACACTCTTGCATCATGATTACGTATTTCATTTATAAATGCCTCTTTTGGAGATGAACTCCCATTTGGTAAAGTATCATTAAATGAAAGTATAGTATTATTACCTTGTAGATTTCCTGTCCATTTTATACCTCCCACACTATCTCCATGTTCTATCAAATAAGGGTTAGTTTCACTATGCCCTGGAGTAGTATAATTTTGATAGTTTTCAATTATTATAGAATCATCTACAGTTGACAGTCTTGAAACTTTTCCTGAATTTGATAAATATCCTACAGCAGGACTTTGCCAAAATCCTCTCCCTATAAATGCTAAATCTGGAGGTGTATTCGGTATTATAGCAGAAATTGTAATTGCAGTTGGCGTGCTAGGAGGAGTTACATATCTCGGCTCAAATGCAGGTAATACTATTGTCGGTGCACTTGGTGTACTTGCAGGGGAATTCTTATTTACTTCTTTTATTTTTATTCCTGCACTTAGTGCCACATCTCTTGGCTCTTCATTTACCGGCCCTGTATTTGTCAGTCCATAATTTGTAATTATCCCTGTTCTCAAGTTTGATGATGCTGAATAAGGGTTTACTCCTTGAGGTAAGTTAGCATAATTTTCGTCACTTTTCAGCATATATCTATTCAGCTCATTTGCGTCTCTTACCAGTACTCCATAAAATGGATATTTTTCTTTTTTATCCCCTTTTCCTTTATAGCTGCCTTTCCACCCATTATAGGAATATATCGTTCCCCATTGCCATGTGTTCCAAGGCATTTTTATTACTTGGTCTCCCTGTTCCATTAACTGGATTAATTCCAAGTTTGCTTTTTTCAATAATTTGTTATTTTGTCTTTTTGCCTGTTTAAATGTCTTGTGCATATCACTTATTGATGTGTTTAAATCTCTCTTAGTTTGATTTATCGCATTTTCTGTACTTTTTACTTGTGGTGACGTCAATGTATCAGTAAATGCTAATGCTCCCATTAATAAGAACCCTAATAACAGACCTTTTGTATACTTTACATCTTTATTTCTTTTGGCAAAAGCTCTTAATTCTTTTTCCATTTTCTTTAATGTATTACTCATTTTTCACTCCTTTTTTTCTTTTTTTAGCTCTTTATTACTCTATTTTAGTGCTGAATAATTCGCTGATGATACTACGATCATAATCATCAAAAAATATACTTTTTTCTACATCTCCTCCTAATCATTTTTATTTTTTATTAAAAACACCCGTTACATTAATTTTATATATAAATTTACTTAACGGCTATACGTCATATAATATACCTTAGATTTTCCTTTTTGTCTACTCATTTATTAAAAAAAGCCTAATTATTAAAAAAAAGAGTTTTTGAAAATTTTTTCTAAATTTAATTATTATTTATCAAATGGCATATCATATATAATAATACTCAAAAATATTAAATAAAAAATTATTTAAATTTAAAAATATGAAAAAATATCCTGTTTTTTAAACTTTATAAATTCATATACAAATTGTATTTAATTAGTTCATAACACTAAAAATTTTTAAAAATAGATTTATTCCACTTATAAATAAACAAAAAAAATTTATCTCTAAATTTATATTCCTTATTCAGAGATAAACTTTTTTAATTATTCCATTGATGTTTTTTCTACTGATATCTTTGCTTATTGTTATCTTTTTGTTATCTTTTTTTACTTTAATAAATCTTATGATTTTAAAAAATTTATCGAACAATTCCGTCTATCCATGTAAACAGCTCATCCAAATCATAATCTCCTGAATGAGGCGTAGCCCACGGTGATGCAAAATCTACATTTTTTCCTAAATTTTCAAGCTTTAACGCCAGTATTGCAGGTATTGCAAGAGATGTATCCTTGTCCACTGCTCCATGTCTTATTCTCCAATATTTAGAAGTTGTTACTCCCTTTGTTCCGATATAATACATTGGGTTCATCATTTTTACTATTTTGCTGTCAGCTATTTGTCCATTTACAGTACTATGTTCAAGCATATATTTTGTAAAGTGCTTATTATCCACTGCCTTATCTCCGAAAAGATTATTTTCTCCTGTAGATAAATCAATATTGTCAAATGCTCCAGGCGTTTTTTGTCTACCCATATGAGCTATATATTTATCATAGTCCAAATCTGTAACTTTCCCGTTTTTAATTGTCAGAAATTCAAACTCTGATAAATCCGTTCCCTTAGCTAATGCAGTATTTGCAGAATCAATATAATATTTTTTTATTTGTTCTTTAAAACTTCCATTTCCATTTTTATCAAGTGTCAGAGTTTTTCCATTTTTATCTTTTAATTTCAGGCTATTCAGATAAGCAGGAAACATTTCTTTCAAATCATCTGAACGGGATATTTCATCAGCCGTCAAAGTTCCTTCAGTGTACTTTCTTTCTACGTTATAATCAAGCATGGAAATATTTATTTTTTTGTATGTTTTTATCTTATTGAACATCCACTCATAAGCAGTATTGGCATTATCCAGATTAGTTATTGGACAGTAGGCAGACACCGCAAAAATATCGTCCCTTCCGTCAATAGCTCCCAATTCTTTTAAATACGGCTCATAGTCCTTACTATTTCCCGTAGCTCCCAATAATGCAGACAACGCTCCTCCCGCACTCGTTCCGTTTGATACAATTCTTTCCGCATTTCCAGGCATTGCTTTATCATTATAGTGTAAATAACGTATTGCCGCCTTTAAATCTACAATAGCTGCAGGAGCTTTTCCTGTGTAATTTCCCTGTTCATTTTTCAATGTTCTTCCTCTTGCTCCCGCTGCTGCAACTATGTATCCTCTGGACAGTGCCACTAATGATGCATTTTCTTTCCCTTTTCTTTTATCAATTTCAGGCTTTCCCGCTGCTCCGGGCATATATCCTCCGACACTGTTCGGAAAGAATATCGGTGCCGTCTTTTCATTATATTTTCCTACCGTTTTTCCATTAAAATATTCTTCAGGGATATAAATATTAATCGTCTGATAATTTATATCCACGGGATTTTTAACGTAGACTATATTTTCATAAGCTCTGTAAGTTATGTTTTTCCCGTTCACTTTTACTGTTTCTGTTTTATAATTGTTATTTACATCAAAATTCAGATTATAACCTTCATCAGTTTTATTAATTGGTTGTAGCTGCTTCTGTTCTTTTTTACTGACGAAATTGCTTCGATATTTTTATTTGGGCTATTTTTATCCTCATTTATATTTTTTATGTTTTTAACTGTATTTGCATTTATTGACAAAGAAGTAATTCCAAATAAAAACAATACTGATTTCAAATTTTTTCTTTTCATAGTTTAATCTCCTATATAATTTTTTTTAAATTATATTACTGTATTCTTATAATTCACAATGCTTTTATCTTATAATTAACATTTTTTATCAATTATTTATCAATTATAAAATCATTTACTGTTAAATCAAATCTATGTCAATAATAAAAAACATTTTTTATTTTGTATCATTCTCATTTTTAAATATAAACTGTAAATATCTTATAAATACATAAATTACAGCAACTAATGCTATTATTTCTGTAATATTAACTATTTTTACTAATAAAGCCACATTTGTTCCGGCTTTTTTCAAAACTCCCGTCGCAAGTTTCAATGCCAAACTGCTTATAACCATTGGGAAAGTAAATGCTGCATAACTTGGATAAAATCTGATTTTCAGTAATTTTGGCATGGAAAACAGCACCAATGCATAGAAAAATACTGTCAGAAAAATAAGTAAATTAAATATTACAATATTTTTTTCAGGAAAGCTGTTTATATATCCTGCCAATGAAAGTGCTGCCGGTGCTGCAAAAACTGCGAAAACAGGCAATGCAGGTTCAGGTATCTTTTTCACTTTAAATACTCTATAGCATACTACAGGTATCAAAATGAGATACATAACAAATCCAAACCAGAAAGCAATTTTTCCCAACATAAGCATTTTAAACCATGGTGCCGTTACACTCACGGTTATAATTCCTACATAAACGATAAACCATGTTGTAAAAACTGTTTCTATATTATGTTTAGGTACATATTTTAAACTGAACCATATAATCAGCAATATATGTATTGCAATTCCAATGTACCAGAAAATTATTCCTACGGATTTATTATTAATATATGACGATAAAATAATTATTGCCATTGAATATGTTGCAAAACTTCCTGATATAACAGGATTTTCCATATTTTTTCTAAATTCTCCGAAATTCATTAATATTTTTATAGTCAGTAATACAATTATGATAAATGACAGAACTCCAAATATGCTTCTGTATATTTCTCCATAACTTCTCACTAAATTTCCTAAAGCTGCCATTCCCAATGCAAGACCTGATATAGGAAGAGGAAATTTCTCCAAAAATTTTTTCATGCTAATTCTCCTTTAAATTATATTTTTGATAATTCTTATACTTATACATTTATTTATACATTATTTTTAATATTTTTAGAATATTGTATTTTTAAATATTGTATTCTTTTTTCCTATATTGAATTTTTTAAAAATCGAGGTAAAATTTTATTAGAACAGATCCATAATTTTTTGGAAAGAAAATTTATTTAAACAGGAGGGAAAACGATGAGTGAAATTGATACAAAAAAGTTCACAAAAGAGGAACTTATAGCAAAAATAAGAGAAGATGCGGAAGCTCTTTACCGTTCAGGAACATTTTTCTGTAGTGAAGCTGTAGTTACTGTGCTAAATAATTATTTAGGACAACCTTATGCCCCCGATGTTGTAAAACTTGCAAGTGGATTTCCTATGGGAATGGGAAAAGCAGGCTGCCTATGTGGAGCAGTGTCAGGCGGACAAATGGCTTTAGGTATTGTATACGGAAGAACTCAAGGTGAAGCAATGCAAGAAAAAATGCTTGAAATTGCAAAAGGTTTACATGACCATATTATAAGTGAATATGGATCCTGCTGTTGCCGTGTAATGACAAGAAAGTGGCGGGGCGATGATTTTAAAAGCCCTGAAAGAAAGGAACATTGTATAAAAATTACAGGAAAAGTAGCAGAATGGATTGCCGAACAGCTTATAAATGATCACCAGATTGAAACAAAAAATGAGACAAAATAATATAATACAACCATAATTATAAAAAGAGACTGATTTAAAAACTTACACCCTATCTCCAAACCTGTGTCTAAGGTTTTGGATACAGTCCAGTACAATTTGAAAACAGTCTCTTTTTTATTAAATTTTTTTGCTAAATAAAATTTAGATAATTTATTATTTTATTACTTTGAATTAAAATCCTAATTCCTTAAATTTTCTCAAATTTTCTTCATATAACTTTCTATTTTTGTTTTTATATTTTTCATTTAAATCTTTTATTTCTTTTACAATTTTATCTAATCTGTCATAAGTAACTTTTCTTTTAGCCAAAAATTCTCTATATTCTTTCATATCTTTATATGAACTGAAAAAATAATTAAACGTTTCTACATCATTGCCTTTTTTCATATAAGTATCAAATAAAGAATATAAAAGTGTATCTCCTATATCCTTATTTGAATGGGAGTACTCTCCAAAATCTTCTACCCTTTCTCCCGGAGCAGCCTCATCCAATAAAACCATTCCATAAACATCAGCTGCCAATGCTGTTTCATAATAATAACGTTTTGGCTCTTTTCCGTTATAAGCCAAATCTTTTGCTTTTTTTGCCAAAGGAATGGATTTATCATAATCTTTCTTATAGTATTCATAGTATTCTGAAAGGACAAAATAACCTACAGGGCTTTCAGGAGATAATTCTATAACTTTTTCTGCTATATTTTTTGATTTCTCAGCTTCTATTTTATTTTTGGAACTTCTACTTATCCATGCTAAATGCTCATATCCTCTTTGAAATTTAGGATTTATCTTTACTGTCTGTTCAGAATATCTTAATGCTTTAAGACGACTATTTTCATCATCTGTAATGTCATTATAATAAAGCTGTGCTATAGCGTCTGATGCAAGATAATTCTTTTTGTCATATTTTAATGCTTTTAAAAATCCTTTTTCCAATTCATCAAAATCAAGTTCATCTTTTTTTACATTATTATTAGTAATTATAAATGTTTCTATTGATTTATTGTTTATTCCCGCTTTCTTTAATTCTTCTCTTATTTCTTTTTCTGTATAATAATCAAAATATGTACCGCTAAATTTTTTATTTTTTGTAACTGCTTCCGACTTATTTATCCGATTTACAGCTGGAATGGTTATATTAGATATTATTACTGCCAATATTATTAAAATAAAAAACCTACTTCTAAATATTTTTGTGTTCATTCTTTTTTCCACTCCTTTTTAGAATATAATATAATTTTTTATTTAAAATTCTACATCTATATTTTTTATCTTACTTTGACTTTTACATTATTTTCTTTTTTGTTTTCTTCTTTATTCTGTTGAGCTTCTTTCATTTTTGATGACATTTCCGCTTTTATTTCAGCAATATTTTTTCTCATATTTGTTATTACAGGTTTTTTCTTTTCTTCTTTATCTTTGATAACACCAAGGGTATTTTCCGAGGGTTCAAAATCGCTTTTCATAATTTTTCTGTTAATTTCTTTTTTAGGCTCTTCTTTTTGAAGCAGTTTTTCTTTTATTGCTATTTTTTCCAAAGATTCAAATCCTGCCCAACGTTTTGTATAATCACCGTCATCTAAATTACTGATTTTCATTCCCCAGCAATCTCTAATTCTTTTTTTATTTCCTTCACAAGCACTTCCATTTCCGCTGGAATGGACAAATTGCTGTTTTCCCGTTTTTTCATCTATTCCAATATACATTCCTACATGTGATATACGTTTTTTCTTTTTATTGAAGAAAAATACTAAATCACCTTTCTTTAATTGAGATTTATCTTTATTCAGTTTTCCTGTATATTCTGCCTGATCACCTGAATATTTTGGAAACTTTTTAAATCCCTCATCTATTAATACTTTCTGTGTAAATCCTGAACAGTCATAAGTATCCGGTCCGGTTCCTCCCCATTCATAAGGATATTCTTTTTTATACATTTCAAGAGCACGTTTTACAACTCTTTCTCTTATTTCTTCCATTTGTTTATCGGTTTTTTTAGGTTTTTCCTTAAAATCATTAAGGTTCATCAATTTTTCCATATCTTCTTCCATAAATCTCTCTCCTCTATTAAGTTTTTTATTTTTGAATTCTTTTCCGTTTTCTGTTACTTAATATTTTATCCCCCTTTCCTTTAATTTTATTAAATCTTTTAATTTCATTATACTTTATATTAAATTATTACCATATAA
>CALIJH010000105.1 GCA_938017765.1 uncultured Leptotrichia sp. | reverse complement strand
ATTTTTTATTGAATTATTTATTCCCCCATTATCAGTACATTAATTTTTCTTGTTCTTTCCCTTAGCTGGTCCCAGTCGGCAAAATATATTTTTCCTAATGAACCTAATCTCATTTTTCCGTCTTTTATAATAAAAGTCAGGGAATTATTTCCAAAAATAGAAGACCGGATATGGGCATCTGTATTCAACATTGTCCATTTTTCCTGAGGATAATTAGGGTCTACTAATCCTATACCAAATTCAATATGCTCAGGTCCCGGACTGAAATATTGTGTTTCAGTATTACATTTAGGCACTATTCTGTCCATAATATTATTTATATCTATTTGTATATATTCATCTCCGTAATAGTTTTTATCATGCATATATTCTTCAAAGAATAATGAACATGTTGTATGGGAACTGCTCAAAACTGCAATCCCGTTTTTTATTCCCGATTTCTCAATAATTTCTTCCGTTTCTTTCGTAAGGCAGTGATAAGAAACTCTGTTTGATACGGTTCTGACTGTTATGTCATCATGTGTAAATTTCATTTTTATTTCCTTTCCTGATAACCTTTAATCAAAGATATTACCATTTTTTCAATCATTTCTTCAGGATTGTCTGCTGAAACTATCCCGCTGGTACAGCCTGTAGCATCCGCACCTCTCAATATTATATTGTAAACATCTTCGGGAGTAGTTACTCCTGCCGCCTGCATTACATATATCTCGGGGTCAATAGTTCTTATTATTGTACTGCTTTCATCTATATAATCGTTCCCGCTCGTAATTCCTGTTCCGATTAATTCGGTAGGCTCACACAGTATGGAAAATGGATGTAAACCTGCTACATATTTTACATCATCGTAGGTACTTGCACAGACTATCGTTTTAAGTCCTAATTCCTTTGCTCTCTGTATAGTAGATTCGAGTTTTTCATTTTCGACTTTGTGTTCCGCATGATTTAATACAACAGCTTTAACTCCTGAGTCAACTAACATTTCACCTACAATATGACCCATACCTCTTCCGATTTTAGTATCGTCCATATGCTGTGCGGTCAGAAAAATATTTTTAGTCATTTTATTAATATTTTGAAGTTCTACAAAAGGAGCTGTAAAATATATTTCTACATTGTATTTATCGGCTACTTCATCGGCTTTTAAAGCTAATGAATATAATTTTTCGCCATATAAATATGATTTCGGATTTACAACAAAAAATGGTTTTTTCATTATTTCACCTTCTTTGTTTCAAAGACTTTAAAATAATGTCTCAATTTGTTTTTTATAGCTTCTCGCATATTATATTTGTTTTCAAAATAACCTAATTCGGAGTTATTTGCATTTTGTGCAGCCACTATAAAATCTGTATAAATATTTATTTTATTGATTCCATATTTGACACATTTATTCAGATTTTGATCTCCTGATGAGGATCCTCCGTGTAAAACGAGAGGAATATTTAATTCGTTTCTTATTTCCTTTAATCTTTCAAAATTTATTTTAGGCTCTCCGGAATAGTTACCATGTACTGTCCCTATGGAAACTGCAAGAGAATCTGTATTCGTAAGTTCAGCAAAACTCAATGCTTCTTCTTTACTTGTGTAAATGCTGTCATCATCTGAAGAACAGGAAAGACCGACTAATTCTCCGCTTCCGACATGCCCTATTTCCGACTCGACAAATATACCTTTACTGTGAGCGAGTTTCACTACATCTTTAGTCAAACTGACATTTTTATCAAAAGGTAAGCTTGAGCCATCTATCATAATGGAATCAAAACCAAGCTGAACGGCTTTATTTATAATTTCGGAACTTTGCCCATGATCCAAATGTATAACTGCATTTAAGTTGAATTTTTTGATATAATATTCAGCGAGCAAAAATGCTTCTTCCAAATCAATATATGTCAAATGGGCTTCGGCTATTGAGAAAATTATCGGTAATTTTGTTTCATCAGCAACTTCGGCGTAAGCTCTGACAGTTTCAAGGTCTATAAAATTGACTGACGGAATGGCAAATTTTTCTTTCATTGCCGCTTCAAACATTTTTGACATCTTATTTTCCATATAATCAACCTTCTATCTCTTTTTTGATTCTTTCGTACATTTCTTCAGTTCCTACGCCTGTCAAAAGGGCAATCCCGTTTATTACTCTGTCTTTATAGTTATCGGGAACCAAAGTAGTCGATATTATTATGTCATAATCATCAAATCTGTTTATTTCTTCAGCAATTTTTCCCTGATATATTTTGACCTGACTGCTCAAACTATTAGCTTCCAGCCAATTCTTGATTTTTCCTATAACTACCGTGGATGTTGCGATACCTGTACCGCATACAATTAACATTTTTTTCATATCTATTTTTTACCTCCTTTAATTTTTGACTGATAAACTAACAAGCCCAGCATTAACAACCCAAATCCTATTACTCCTATGTATGCGATATGTTTACCGAAAAATACAAATAATGCTGTAGGCCATAATGAACCGTCCGCTAAAGATGAAATGTTTACATTTCCGTTGAAATCAAATTTAGCATTTTCCGCCATTTTGGTAAATAATGGAGAAATCCATGTTGCGATATATAGACCTAATCCCATATATAAAGTTCCGCCTATTACCGTTCTGATAATATTTCCTCTGAATACTGCCGCCATTAGACAGACAAGAAACGGGATTGTCGCCAAATCTCCAAAAGGCAATACTCTGTTCCCGGGAAGAATGACTGCCAAGAAAATTGTTATAGGAACAAGTATCAGCGATGAAGCTAAAACTGCCGGATGTCCGACTGATAGTGCCGAATCCATTCCAATATAGATATCCCTTGTCGGAAAACGTTTTTTTATAAATTCACTTGCAGACTCCGATATAGGTTCGAGGCCTTCCATTAATAATGAAACCATTCTCGGCATTAACATCATCACTGCCGCTGTTTTCATACTTAAATTCAATGTATCGCTGGTATTATATCCCGCAAGAACTCCCATAATCAGCCCTATTATCAGTCCCATAATTGTAGAATCTCCAAATAATCCCAATTTTTTCTGAATTTTTTCAGGACTTACATCCCAGTCTTTAAATCCGGGTATTCTATCGAAAATATAATTTAAAGGTTTGGCTATAACATATCCGGGTGCACTTGTACCATGAGGGAAAGTGATGTTTGGAAATCCGTAAAATTCGGATATTGCAGGCTCCATATAATCCGCTACCCAGAATATAAACAGATAATAGACAACTATTGTTAAAGCACTTAAAATAAAATTATCAGTTGTTGCATAAATAATAGACCCTATAAAAGCTCCGTGCCAAAAATTCCATAAGTCTATGTCTAAAGTTTTTGTCAGATCGAATACCAGTAGTATTATGTTGACAATTATTCCCAAAGGAATTGCAAAAGAACCTAAAGCTGTGCTATATGCAATTGCTGATGTAGCAGGCCATCCGACATCGAGAACGTCCAATTGAAAACCGAAATTCTTAATCATTCCTTGGGCAGCTTCTCCCAATGACCCGACTAACAGCCCTATTACAAGATTTAATCCTATAAATCCTATTCCTATTGTTATCCCTGCTTTAATAGCTCTTGAGGGCTTTGTTCCTAAAATAAGGGCAAACAGTATTAATAATACAGGTACCATTACTGTTGCTCCCAAATTGATAAACCATTGCAAAATAACCATAAATATTCCTCCTAATTATATATATTTTTTAAATCATTTACATCTTTTGCCTTTATGACTTCATCATAAAATTTTTTTTCGCTGATTATTGCTATCAGTTTTTCCAATATTTCAGTCTGTTCGTTTCCATTTTTAACGAGCAGCATTATAAACAGTTTGACAGGTATTTCTTTGTTGGATACAACTTCTTTATATTTGATTTCCTTTTTTAACCTTACTATTACTGTTTTCTGGACAAGTACATGTTCTGCATCCGTATGTGGCAGTGCTATGTTATATCCGTCAAATTCAAAACCTGTAGGATATTTTTTTTCCCTTTCTATAATTGCATCTAAATAACTTTCTTTTACATATCCTTTTTTTTTGAATATTTCTGCCATTTTTGTAAATAATTCAGTATGATCTTTAGCTTCAATATCCAGATATATATTTTCTTTTTCAAACATTGCTCTATCCTTTCTTTAACTCATTAAATAGTTAATAATTGAAATTTTGTTTTTTTCTTTCATCATTTTTTTAAATTGAACTCGGAATACTTTATTTATTACGTTGCTTATTTTGTTACTGATATTCTTTTCATCTTTGATTACAAATGATACGACCGTATCTATTTTTTCTTTAGTGTCATTTATTATTACAGGATTTTTAAGTTTTAATATTGAAACACCGTTTTTATATACATTTCCTTTATTTCTTGTATGAGGTAATATCACACCGTTATATCTGATTATATGCTGATGATTATTTGCAAAAATATCTAATACTTCTTTAGTATATGTAGCGTCCGTATATTCCCCTTCAAGACTTTTACAACATTTCTCTATTGCATCGGTAATATCGGCTGCTTCATAATCAAAAATAATGTTTTTAGGTAATAACACATCTTCATTTCCTATAAATTCACTCACATCGTTTATTATCCTGTCATTAAAATTAGTCATCAGATTTTCAATCAGAGCGTTTCTGTCATCAATCCTGCAATTTTGAGATATTACTTCGATAAGATTTGATAAATTAATCTTATTATTATTTGTTCTGAAACCTAAGGAAGCTAATTTTTGCTTATCCTCAAGGCTTAATATTGTGTTTATTTTAATTATTTTTTTGCCCTTATATTCATTTTCATTAATATCCGTTGTTGTTAAAATATATTTGATGTTCTTATGTTCTTTGAGAACGGAAGACATTTTATATAAAGGACCTATATAAACTACATTAATTAAAAATTTGCTCTTAATGTTGTCAATCAGTATTTTATTACTTCCCGGACCCAAAGACGTTATTATTACGACTTCTATAGGCTCGGACTTTAATTTGTTTATTCTTTCAATTGAAGCCAAAAAATGAATTTTTAAAAGATGAATTTCATCATTTTCGATTTTATTTCCCAGCAGTTGAGTTATTAGTTCCAAAGAATTTTTAATGATAAGGTATAGTTCATCTTCTTCTTTTTCACCAATAATTTCCTCTTTTTTTAATTTATATCCTTTCTGAGTTCTGTATATCAGCGCTTTGAGGTGCTGTATGAGAAATTCTTCCAATAATTTATCTTTGGATATTTGTATAGATATTTTATTTTCTACAGTTTTTATTATGTTTTTAACTAATACTTCAACATTTAACCAATCTTGATAAAAATCTTCATAATTTTCATACGATTTTATCCAGGCTACTAAATTGGATATTTCATCTATTTTATGAATGCTTAGTTCCTTATATAATTTCAGCTTTTTTAGATTTTCAATGACATATTTTCTGTCAGATAAATTAAGTTCGTTATCGTTATTTTCATCGTCATCGCAAAAAATATTTACAATTTGAGAATAGAAATATTTATAATTTAAATCATCCAGCTTGATTTTGTTTTCATTGATAATATTATCTATAAATATTTTAATTTTTTTGAAATTATTTTCACTGATTGACCTGAATATAATTTCTTTCACTTTATTGGAATATTCGTTGGAGTCATTTTTGAGTAATAATTCCAGCTGCTCTGATAAAATAAAAATTTTATATTTTTTTATATTATCATTTTCACCAATGATAACAAGCCCTTTATTATTGGCTATTTTTAATCCTCTGACATCGAGAATTCTGTTGATTTCTTTTATATCTGCATTAATAGTTATCCTCGTTAATTGAAATTTCTCTGCCAGAGATTTAATATTTATTTTTTCACCTGAAAACAGCAGATACATTTGAATTAATGACTGTCTTTTATATTTATTTATAGGTTCCAGTTCCTTTATCATATCTAACAGTTTTGTCGAGCTGTTTTCCAGTATATATTTTCCTTTTCCTATTTTTCTTATCGGTTTTGTCTTAATAAACTCAAGCAGAGTGTTTATCTCATCAATATTGTATCTTATCATTCTCTCGGAAACGGAAAACTCTTTTGAAAGGTCTGCAATATATACTGTCCTGTTATTATAAAATTTTTCTAAAATCTTTACTTCACGTTCGTTCAATATCATTTAAACACCTCCTCATATTGTAATATAGTAATATTTGTAGTCTGCATTATCGGAGATACTATTGATTTATACTTTCTCCTTTCATATATTAAGTATATTTAAATAATCCCTGTTTTTCAATACTAAATTTACGGATTTTTTTTTGGAAATAAATTTTACATTATATGAATATAATTAAAATATGAATATGCAATATTTGATAAATCCTGTTTCAAAAATTTCGGAAATAGAATTTAACAAGTAAAAAATATGTATTAAATAGGAAATGTATAAGTTGAGAAGCAGATACGAACCGACTATATTTATTTTCAGTGCTGATATTGTTATGAAAAAAATTAAATAAAAAAGCCTTGACAAAAAATAATTAAATATGATAAACTAACCAAGTAATGTGTGGGTGAATGTCCGAACGGCTAAGGGACCGGTCTTGAAAACCGGCAAGGCGAAAGCTCTCAGGGTTCGAATCCCTGTTCACCCGCCATATTAATTTAATATCGTGGAGAAGTGGCAGAGAGGCTGAATGCG
>CALIJH010000104.1 GCA_938017765.1 uncultured Leptotrichia sp. | reverse complement strand
CATTCCGAATACTTTTATTTTGTTCGATTGTTTAGACTTATTATCCCATTCTTTTCTTAAATGTGTGAACTCTTTATCCAATGCTTTTCCTGTAGATACCATTCTCTGTTGTATATTTGCATATTGATGACCCATCATTTCATCAAAAGCTTGTGTTAATAATACCTGCTCATTTTTACCTATGCTGTTTAATTTGTTGAATAGCTGCTTTTCTCTTGTTCCTACAGCCTCGACACCGTATCTTTGCTCAAGTCCGTCAGCAAAGTTCCATGCATTTTCAGTTTTAGCTACAAAATCCGTATACGGTATTTTCGCCATTACAGCTTCTTCAGGAAAACCGCTACTTCCTTCTATAGGTTGAACCGTCCATGTCAATGAACCTGATATTGCATTCAGTTTTCCGCCTGTTCCTCCCCCAAGAGATCTATATGACTGAATATAAGGAGAAATTATATTTTTACCTATTTTTATTGCTTTACTTGTAGATAATTCAGCTGCTTCAGCACCTATAATTAAATCATTGTCTGTTGTAGGAGTAAATCCGTCTACCCAGTTGATAGGATTTGTCCTTCCTAAAGTATCTACATATATACCTACATTTGAAAATGCAAAATTTCCTGTCAACGGATCAGGTCCGGGAGTCATATCATGGATAGGCACAACTTTACCGTTTATAGTTGCCACTCCCGAAGGTGAAATAACTGTACTTCCTGCTATGGCTGGCTGAGAACCTGCTCCAGTTTCATCTATATAAGCATTTGCTCCATTTCCTACATTTACTCCTGCTGCTGCCAGATTAGCTTCAGTTATAGGATTTCCATTTTCATCTTTTCCATTTTTGTTTCTTATTCCTATTGAGCCTGTTCCTGATATATTAATTGTCCCATAGTTTTTAATAATACCGTTTTTGATATACACTCCATAAGAATTATTTATATCTATATCTATAGTTCCTCTGTTTTCCAATGTAGCACCGTTCATCACGGCTACTCCGTAAGAGGCGTCCTTCGTGCCATCACCGCCATATCTTCCCGATGTTATATTTCCTGTATTTAGTCCATAAGCACCATTATTTAGATACATCCCATAAGCACCTTTTAATTCTCCACCAGATACCAAATTTATGTTTCCATGATTTTCAGCAACAGTTCCTGCTCCTTCGGCAAACATTCCTATTCCATAGTTTCCTGTAACATTAATTGTAGCATTATTATAAATTTTTCCTCCATTTTGGGCTGCCATACCTATTGCATAATAATTATTTCTAATATCAGAAGCACCTACAGTAATTGTTCCGCTGTTTTGAACAGCTCCGTTTCTTGAAGCATAAGCTCCTACACTTCCTACACTATTACCGAAATTTACTGCTCCCGTATTATTTATAACAGCTCCGTCCGTAGCATAAAATCCTGTACTGCCTATTCCTGTTGAGTTTACATTAGTTGCAGTATTTACTGTTCCCATACTGCCCGCTTTATATAAATATACACTTTTTGTTCCCATATTGAAGTTTGTTCCTGCTGCTGATGTATAATTATTTGTACCGTTATTCAATAATGCAAATCCAAAAGAGTTATCTCCTACAGAAATATTTGATGAATTATTGTTTATTGTTACATTATCATCACCATATACTCCCACTGCTGAATTTCCTGTATTTAACGTTCCGTTTATATCCAAAGTACCCTGTTTTTTATATATTGCCAGTCCTTCATCTCCTACAGAAATAGAACCTAAAGAATTTACATTTCCTACAGTTTCAGAAAAAATACCTAAACTTTTTGCTCCTGTAGTTATCGATCCCTGATGTGTTATATTCCCGTATTTTGTATATATACCTATACTTGGATTATTTCTGTTTGAAGAATCTCCTAATGTTATATTTCCTCCATTAACTATATTTATCATTGCTCCCGCACCATATTGGGAATTTACACCGTAATTATGTATTGCGATAGATTTATCTCCAAGCAATGTTATATTTTTATTATTTACAACATGGGAATCAGTGAATATTCCTTTAGCTGTTGAATTATTTACCGATTCTATAGTTCCTCCGGCAGCTGTCAATTCAACACCATTTAGATAAAATCCTATTCCTCCTGAATTTATTTTTATTGCTGAACCATTATCAGTTACAGTCGCCATTCTGCCATTTCTGAATATACCTTTAGAATATACTCCGGTTCCACTTGCTGCCGATGATACATCTATTATTGAGCCGTTTCCTAATGTTATTTTTGAAGCATTTGCATTTGTAATAGCTCCCGCACTTGTCGAAGCTAAATCCGAAGCCAATATCCCTATAGATGCTTTTGTAGTTCCTGTTGATACTATAGTTCCGTTATGTACTAATTCTATGGACTGATTTCCATATGTCGGTATTCTCGCAGGAGTAGCATCAGTTACTCCCAAATAATTTATTCCTGCAAGTCCCGTTCCCGAATCACCTATAGTTATTGTTCCATTATTTGTTGCCAATGAGCCATTTGCAGAAATCATTCCTGTAGAATCTTCCCCTGTAGTATTCAATGTCGAATTATTAACTAATTCGGCATATTCTCCCACTATTCCTGCCATACCTCTTCCTGTCAGGTTGATTGTTCCGTTATTTGTAAGTATTACGTCGTTTCTATTCGTAGACTGACTATTTTTCTGAGCAATCGCAACTTTAGATTTTTCTCTCAACCCCGCCGGTGCAGTTATTGCACCTGAACCTGATACTGTTACTCCATTTTTAACAGTTATGCTTGATGATGAAAATTCTGAATTTAGATAAGCATCCGCAGAGCTATCCAAGTTTGAATTTACATCTATTGTCAATGGAACCCTTGAAGCTTTATAAGGTGTGTATTGTCCCGCCGTTCCTACTATATTTATCCCGGGAACACTTGAAGATATTCCTGAGCCTAAACTTGAAACCAGTTCTCCACCGACAATTCCTCCATTACCTTCAGCAACCATTAATGTAGAGCCATTAGCCAAATTCACTGTCAGTGTACCTGTTGACGAAGCATGACGTATAGCAGATAAAGGGCTTCCACTACCTGCTTTCACATAAAATGCCGTTCCTCCTGAAGCTATATTTGCAGTAGCATTTCCTGTCAGTTTTAGTTGAGATTCATCTCCTGACACACCTTCTCCATAAAAGAAAAGTCCTCCATTAGCTACATTTACTGTTGTTCCATTCATTTCAATATCTGAACCGCCATTAGCATAAAGAGCTACTGCTCCCGTTCCTTCTGAGCTTACTGTTCCTGCTCCTAATTTCGTTACGGCTTGTCTGTTATTTGCCTTTGAAGCATAAATTGCTACTGCCTTTTCTCCATTTACTTTTACAGAACCTCCCGTCATTTCATAATCCGCTCCGTTATTGTATATCCCCGCTGTACGTGCTCCCTTCACGGATATATTGCTTGAGCTTGTTCCCGAACTTATTTTATTACTACCGTTAGTGCCATTGATTACCATTCCTATCGAGTCATCTGAATTACTTATTGTCAAATCTCCGACACTTTCAGCTTTTCCTCCGTTATAAGCCATAAGTCCTATAACATTACGCCCACCGCTACTTACAGTTATTTTACCTGTATTTTTTACTTTAGGGACTATACTGTCAGTGTGATTTATAGTTCCATTTGCCAGCATTACTATATTAAATCTTTTGTTTAAATTTTTCGTCGGGTCTAAAGGTGCAGCCGGATTAGGGTCTCCAATATAGGCATTTCCGGGTTTTACTGTCATATTTTTATGAACATCTATTCCATATCTATCTGTTCTGAATAATACTCCACCGTCAGCTGTAGAAGAAAAATCTATACTTCTTACGTGAGTATCTTTTATTATAAAATCTTTCTGTGCCAGAGTTTGAGCAGCTGAAGAATAAGTCCCTTTCATATAGTCGGATTTTCTTAAAAATCCAACATTTTCTCTACCACTTACAGTAATATTAAGGTTGTATATATTTCCTATAGGGTCATTAAGAGTTCTTCCGCTGTTATCCAAAGAAGCTCTGTCAGTAGTTTTTGTTCCTAAACCGTTTCCTGTCTGATAATCATAAACACTGATATGTCCGTCACCTACATTTACAGTATGCTGTACATTTGCATAGTCAGTATAAGTCTGTGATGTTTCGGTATAAGGATTATCTATTGGGAGTAATCCCGAACCTCTTATAATCTTTGATATGGATATACCTGTGTTATGACTTCCTTCAAGAGTAACAGTTCCGTTGTTTCCGTCTATTATTGTTTCATTATAATAAATAGCTTCTGTATCTGCTGTTTTTTGAGGGTTTGTTCCATTAAATATATTTGGTACCCGTATTCCGTAGCTTCCTCTCGGTGTAGAAGAAGTTCCGAAGTTAGGGTCTTCACTTGAAACGTTTATATTTCCGACTTTCATATATACATTCAATGAACCTTTATTATCCCATGCTTTTTTCTTGTCGGCATTTGCACCTAAGTTGGCAATAGGATTAAAATTAAATTCTGAAAAGTCCATTCCTATACTATCAATACTCTTTACATTAATAGTTCCTTTATTTATCATGGCAGTTTCCCAAGGTTTATATATAATTTTAGGATAAGGAGTTGTACCTCTTTGACCTACTGAATTACCAGTTGTAGGTTGATATTGAGCATAATCCTCAACCATAGATGTCATACCAATTAAATATCTACCATATTGAGTTGAATTTTTTGCATCACCTTTTTCAAGATTAATTACACCTATATTAACAAAAGTTGATTGTTTAGCACCTGCTGCTTGTTGTTCTATACCAACTGTCATATGTGGTTTTCCAGTTGATAGTGAATTTTCTTTTGATCTTCCATATAGATTTAATGTTCCATTAAAAGTAACATTTAATGGGTCATAATATGAATATACAGTTGTACCATTAACACTCATAAATCTTACTGTATTTGTTGGTGGTTTATATGGCCCACCTGCTCCTCTATTATGAGGGTTAGTTGTATTATTTATTAAAGTCCACTCTCCAGTTATAGTTGTATCTATTGCTTGTCCATATTTTAGATTGTCTTGTTGTTGATATTGAGTAAAACTAAATACTGTTTGTGGAGAAACTGGAGTACCAGTTCTATAATTAACATAACCACGATAACCAAGGTAAGCTGAGTTAGCATTATTAACAATACTTCCTGATCTTGCATCAGTATATGTTTGACCAGGTTGTGGATCAACTTGATCAAAAGTCCAAGTTCCTGCAACAGTTCCTGAACCATCCCTACCCATATTACCTTTTTTACCTTCCCAAGTAAATGGATTGTTTACAGAAAAACCATCATCATTTATAGTTACAGTTGTACCACTTGTATTTGCTGCAGCATTTGCATTATTAACTATAACATTTGGTTCCAAATAAAATTGAGCTCCTACCATATCTTGTGAAAAACCTATTGATACTTCATCCAATGCAGGTGGATTAAAGACATTAGGTTTTATGTCAGGCAGTTTAGTTGGAGTAAATACTACTGTTTCTACATCAGGAATACTAAAAGCAACAGTTGGGTTAATAGCAACTGGGTTAATATTCAAATTTGGTAGAGGAGGAGTATTGATATTTATAACTGGTTCAATTATAAATGGAACCCCCTTATCTACAACAGGTACTGTATTAACTAAACCATAATTTAAATTTTGTCTTCTATTTGATAATGAAGAATTAGGATTAGAGCTTTTTTCTAATCTTTCATAAGTTTTACTGTTAGGTGAAACATTATTTTCCCACCAATTTCCTCTTACAAATACTCCTTCAAAAGGATATTTTTCAGCTTTATCTCCTCTTCCTTTATATGTACCATTCCATTTACTATACATATAGTTTGCTCCAAATTGCCATGAAGCCCAAGGTGATTTTACTACTTGATTTCCTTGCTCCATCAATTGAATTAATTCTAATCTTAATCCATTGATTTCTTTGTTGTTTTCTCTTCTTGCCACATCTATTTTATCTTTTAGATTTCCTACAGAATCTCTTAAATTCTCTTTACTTGTTTTTATTTCTTCCATTGTAGGAGTATTTGTAGTCTCTATATCTGATGATAGTTTAGCAAGCATAGGTAAACTTGTACTATTATCTGCACTAGCTACTAAAACAGTTTTTTCACTTTTTACAATTGAAGTCTTTTCTACTTCAGATTTTGCTGTAACAAAAAAATTGCTATACATATCATTAGCACCAAATTGCATAGTTGTCCAAGAGGCTTTTGGTTTTTGTGTAGCAGTTTTTACTTTTTTTGTTTCTTGTTTTTTTACTTCTTTAACTGTTGATTTTGCTATTTGATCGTTTGTTATGGCTTCTTTTTGTTTTTCTACTTCTTGTATCTTATTCTCATCAGAAAATGCACTTGTCCCCTTCATTAAGAAAAGAACTGCAAGTCCAACTGAATATTTTACATTTTCATATCTTTTAGCTATAGATCGTAAATTTTTCTCTGTATTATGTAAACTGTTATTTCCCATTTTTGTTCCCCCCTAAAAGTTATTTATATATTAGCTTATTATAACTTTAATACTAGATTTTGTCAATAATATTAATACTTTTTGACTAAAAATAGCCTTTGAAAATTAAAAGGATTAACTCCTATTTTTAGAAGTTAATCCTCTTTCATAAATTGCATTAAATTTTTATCTATCCTACATAATT
>CALIJH010000103.1 GCA_938017765.1 uncultured Leptotrichia sp. | reverse complement strand
AATCAATTCTCCTACTCTTTCAGCAGCCGCAGCCCCTGCATCTGTCGCAGCCTTGACAGCTCCTACATCTCCTCTTACAAGCACTGTTACTAATCCTCCACCTACGTGTTCTTTTCCAATTAAAGTAACATTTGCAGCTTTTACCATTGCATCTGCAGCTTCTACTGCCGCTACCAATCCTTTAGTTTCAATCATTCCTAATGCATTTAATGTTGCCATTTTCTTTTCCTCCTGAAAAATTTATTTTTTATTTCCGTAAATAATCTTAGCTAATTTCACCTCCTTGCTTTATATGGGCAGAATGTTTCTATATTTGTATTTAACTTCATTGTTATTTACCCTGCCTTTATGATTATATATCAAATATTAATCGGCAAAATAAAATAATAAAAAAGGAACTAAAAAATTAAATAATTTTCAAGCTCCTTTGCTCCAAATATTATCATGTTATTTTATATTCTATACAATATAATTTTGTAGATATATTACCGTTATACTTATTTTTCCCAATTAATAGTGTTTTTTATTTGAAAGCTCTATATACCACATTGTAAATATAACTTTACTATATAGTATACCCTGTTTTTGAATTTTGTCAATAGTTTTAACTAATTTTTTTTAAATTCAGTGTGTCCGAGATTTTGGGCATAATCTATTAAAATAGAAAGCCCCCTCATTATTATCTCACTATCTGAAATAAAATAGCCACTATTAAAAATGCTGCTGCTACATATTCGGTAAATTTTTCAATTCCTTCTTTTTCCTGATCCAAAACATTTGAAGTCTTAGCTAAACCTTGACTTCTGTCAGGTTGAAGAAGAATTACTCCTATCATTATTACAGCCAATATTACTAAAGCTATTACTAAAAGATTTTCCAATATTATAATCCTCCTGCCAAATTTTGCTATTTTGATTTTTTCTGTTTCATTTTTTTAATTATAAATTCAATTATATAAAATTATTATATAGATATTATATAGAATTTCCGGCTTTTACTATTTCAGCGAAACTTCCCGCTTCAAGACTTGCCCCTCCGACTAATCCTCCGTCTATATCTTTTTGGGAAATAAGTTCATGAGCATTATCGGCTTTCATCGACCCGCCATACTGAACAGTTATATTTTCAGCAACTTCAGCTCCATAAAGGTCAGTCAATAATTTTCTTATGAAAGCGTGTACTTCCTGAGCCTGTTCAGGAGTAGCAGTTTTCCCTGTACCTATAGCCCATACAGGTTCATAAGCAATAACTACATTTGCTACGCTTTTTTCGCAGACTCCCTCAAGTCCTCCTATCAGCTGTTCCTTGACTACTTTTTCAGTAGTGCCGTTTTCTCTTTCTTCCAATTTTTCTCCTATACACAGGATAGGTTTTAACTCGTGTTTCAATGCCGATTTTACTTTTTCATTGATAAACTTATCAGTTTCCCCGTAATATTCTCTTCTTTCGGAATGTCCTAAAATTACGTATTCCACTCCTAAATCTTTTAACATTAATGGTGAAATTTCCCCCGTATACGCACCGTTTTCATTAGGGTTCATATTTTGTGCAGCTATTTTTATATTGCTTCCTTCAGCTTCTTTCACAGCTGTTTCTAAAGCAGTAAATGGAGCCCCGATAACTACCCCTGCATTTTTTACATCCGCTACCAAAGGTTTCAATTCAGATATAAATTTTTTAGCTTCTTTAGCGGTTTTATTCATTTTCCAGTTCCCCGCAACTATCACTTTTCTCATTATTTTCCTCCATTTTATATAGTCTATATTTTTCTTTCCATAGTATTTTATCACAATTTACTTTAATTATCAAATATGTTTTATCCATTCGAATTATTTATTTGACAGATTATAAAATCAATTGATTGGATACCTTTTTTATCTCATTCAATCTTTGAATTTTTCCGTTAATCAGAATATATGGCTTAATATGTCTTTTCTTCTTTATATTCCTTAATTATTTTATTTAAGGAACATAGACTGATAAAGTCAATGTATCTTCTCTTCTTTATATTCTTATTCGAAAAATCTTTCAATAACTGTTTTTAAAGCATCATCATTATTGGAAGTACTTTCAAATCTTGATATTTTCTTTATCTCTTCATTGGCGTTGGAAACAGCTACAGGCATACCTGCAACTTCCAAAAGGGGAATATCATTATAACTGTCCCCCACTGCGATTACTTCTTCCATTTTTATATTTGTCAATTCTCCCAGTATTCTTAATGTTTTTCCTTTATTTACATTCTTATTGGCAATTTCCAGAAAAACAGGTTTAGATATTGCTATAAAATATTCATTTTCATATTTTGATTTCATATGTTTTTCTGCTTCTTTTATTCTGTCAGGCTCGCTAATCAACATACATTTGGTAGTTTCTTTTATCCCGTAATTATCCAATTCTTCAAGATTTTTAAATTCTACAAACTTCATTCCGCACAGCATTGCTTCAAATCTTGTGTTTTCAGTATCTTTACTCGCATATATAGTATCGTTTTCATATAAAACCATAGGAATATCTATTTCTTGAGAAACATTGTATATTTTTTCTATATCTTTCCAGCCCAGTCCCTCATGAAAAATGACTTTCCTGTCGGACATATCTATCAGCTGACCTCCATTAAATGACAGTACATAACCGCCATATTTATCCATTTCCAATTCTTTTGCATAGCTGAACATGGCAAAACTCGGTCTTCCGCTCGCCAGGACAAATTTTATCCCTTTTTTCTGGACTTCCTTTATTGCTTCGATATTTCCTTTGGAAATTGAATGCTCATCATTTAGAAGAGTTCCGTCCATATCAGTTGCTATAAGTTTATAATTCATAGTTTCCCTCCATTTTTATAATATATCTTTATAATTTTAATATTATTTATTAAATTAATATTACAACAATTCCATAAGTTTCTTCACATCTTCCCGCAAAGTTGCCCAGCTTGTAGCAAATCTTACAATCATATTATTTTCATCATATTTTTCCCATAAGCTAAATACTACATTTTTGGAAAGCTCCTTGATTTTTTCGTTTTCCAATATTATAAATTGCTGATTTGTAGGGGATTTCAAATAAAATCTGTAACCTTTTTCTTTCAGTCCTTTTTTTAGAAGCTCCGACATTTCGACAGCATTTTTACTTATCCTGAAATACAGATTATCCGTAAACAAAGTATCAAACTGAACTCCTAAAAGTCTACCTTTTGCAAGTAATGCTCCATGCTGCTTTATAATTGTAACAAAATTTTTTGGAGTATTATTATGTGTAAAAACAATCGCTTCTCCTGACAATGCTCCTATTTTTGTTCCTCCGATATAAAACACATCACAGACTTTACACAAAAATTCCAAATCCACATCAGTATTTTCAGCTACCAGTCCATAACCCAATCTCGCTCCGTCTAAAAACAGAGGTATGTCATAATTTTGACAGACTTTATTGATTTTCAGTAATTCCTCTCTTGTATAAAGGGTTCCATATTCTGTGGGATGAGAAATATAGACCATTCCGGGATAGACCATATGTTCACGGTTTTGGTCATTATAAAAAGTTTTTATATATTCTTTCAGTTCATCAGCATTCATTTTTCCTTTATGATGAGGTAACGTCAGAACTTTATGCCCTGTCATTTCTATTGCTCCCGACTCATGTACATTTATATGACCTGTTTCAACTGCAATAACTCCTTCATAAGATTTTAGAAGAGCTGCTATTACTACGGCATTGGTCTGGGTTCCTCCCGTCAAAAAATATATATCAATATTATCATTTTTACATGCTTTTTTTATTTTCTCCTTTGCACTTGCAGAATATTTATCGGTTCCATATCCTGAAAGTTTTTCATCATTCGTTTTTATAAGGGCATTTAATATTTCTTTACAGGCTCCTTCCGTGTAATCATTTGCAAAATATAACATTTCTTTCTCCTTTAAACATATGTCTTTTTAACTATTCTTTTCTTTATTTGTCTCTTTTTCTGCTTTTGCAAATAATTTCAGTCTGTCTTTTGCCTGTTTCATTCCCTGCTTTTCAGCTTTTTCATACCATTCTTTAGCTTCTTCATATTTTCCTTGAACTTCAAAGATAGCTCCCAAATTATACATTCCGCTACTATGTCCGTTTTCTATTGCTTTGGTACAATATTTTTCAGCTTCTTTATAATTTCCCTCATTCAGATATAAATATCCCAGATTGTTCATTGCTCCTATATGGCCATTTTCTGCTGCTTTAATATACATTTCTTCAGCTTCTTTTTTCTTCCCCCGTTTATAGTACATAATTGCCAAATTATTCATTGCATTTGTATTACCTGATTTTTCAGCTTTTAAATAATGTTCCTCTGCTTTTTTAAATTTTCTTAAAGCATTGTATAAATTTCCCAAATTATAGTCAGCAAACTTGTCTCCTTTTTCCAATGCTTCCATATAATATTTTTCAGCTTTTTCATATTCTTTTTGGGCTTTGTATATCATTCCCAAGCTGTTTAAAGCATTTACATTTCCCTCTTTTGCAGACTTTTTGTAATAATTTTCAGCTTCTTCAATTCTATCCAAATGATGATAAAGAAGAGCTAAATTATAGAGTGCTTCGACACTTCCTTTTTCTATAGCGGCAAGATAACGTTCTTCAGCTTTTTCATATTCCCTGTTTTCATAATAAGTTATCCCTATTTCGTTTAATGTTTTGGCATCGTATTTTTCTAAATTTTTATTTTTCATATTTCTAAAATCTCCTCTTTTATATTTCATATATTTTATGCCTATTTCCTCTGGTACTTCTCTTATTGATTTTCCTGAACTGTGATAATAGTCTATCGTATCTTGTTAAACTCCTGAGTAATTTTCTTTATTTCCATTTTTTCTTCCATTTTTTTATATTATATCATCTTTTTGAGATTTACTCTCTTTAACCTCTCCTTTTTCTATTCTAACATACATTGAATTTTATTTTCCGCTTTTAAAATCTTTATCATTCCTGTTTATTATACATCATATTTTTCAAAATATAAAGTCGTTTTATTTCAATAATTTTACTCTAATTCCATAATTTATCCCGAAAAACTTACAAAATCACAAAATATTCTTTCGGTTTCTCCATATTTTCCTGCTTTTTTTATTGTGTACTTATTACATATGTACTTGTCTTAATCCGATATATTTAGTATAATTATTATATAGTATATAGTATATAAAAACGGGAGATGATATAATGAAAACTGTTATTTTTTCACATCCTTGGGACAAAAGTTTTAATAAGGCCATTCTGGATAATATTATCCAAAAATATGAAAAAGAGAATATTCAATACAATTTGATTGATTTATACAGGGATAATTTTAATCCTGTTATGACTGCCGAAGACTTGGAATTATTTTCAAAAGGAGAATACAACGACTCCTTGGTAGGAAAATATCAGGAATTTATAAAACAGAGTGATGAGCTTGTCTTTATTTTTCCAATATGGTGGAGCCTTATGCCCGCTATGATGAAAGGATTTTTGGATAAAGTCTTTCTAAAAGGCTTTGCTTATAAAGATACCGAATTTGGGATTAAAGGTCTGCTGGAAAATGTAAAATCCGCCAAAGTAATTACAACTGCAAATTCTCCAAAACTTTTTATGATAATTTTAGGTTCAATAAACTGGCTGTTTAATTTTGGAATTGCAAAATCCGTAGGAATTAAAAAATTCAAATGGCTACATATTTCATTGAAAACAGAAAATACTGATGAGAAAAGGAAAAATTCCCTTGAAAAAGTCAAAAATTTTATTATAAAATAAACCCTGTTCGATAATTCTATATAAAAATTATCTGTATAAAAATCAATAATAATAATATAAAATAATAAATATAATAAAATAGTGCTGTTTCTAAATTTTTATTTTAAAAACGGCACTATTTTTTATTTTCCAATTTATTCTTTTATTTTTTCAACTCATTTACTTTTTTTAGTTTCAATTTTTTCAATTTTATTTTTTCCAATATTTTAAAACTTCTTTGGAACATTATCTTTTAATTTCACTCATTTATTTTTTTTCAATTCATTTTCTTTTTTATTTTATTTTTTTTAATATTTTAAAATTTCTTTTAGAATATTATCTCTTATTTTATTCATTTACTCTTCTAATAAATTTTGCAAATCCTTTTTCTCCGTCTTCATTGTTTTTGAAAACTCCACAATTTTCAAGGACTTTTGAAAATGTTTCTCCTATGGCATTTTCAATAAATTCATCTAAATTACTTTCAGCAAGATTTTTTATTTTATGCTTTTCCAAATAATATTTCAACCATTCAGTATGTTTTCTCAAATCTTCCCTTTCATTCATTTTTCCGTAGCAGGAAGTATAATCATGATTATTTTTAAATTCCTGAGAGTTCTGTACTTCTTTTATGATTTTCTTTATCCCTGCCATTTCCTCCTTGAGCCTGCCCGGCAATACAGCCAGTCCCATTACTTCTATCAGTCCTATATTTTCCTTTTTGATATTATGGTGTTCACTGTGAGGATGAAATATACCGAGAGGATGATTTTTATTTGTAAGATTATTTCTCAGAACGAGATCAATCTCAAATTTCCCGTCTTTAAATCTCGCAATAGGAGTAACAGTATTATGTCTTTCCCCTTTCGTATTCGCATAAATATCCAGCTTTTCCGCATTGTAGTCTATCCATTTTTTCAGGATTTTGTCGGATAACTCAATCAGCCTTTTTTTCTCTCCTGTCAGTCTTATAACTGACAAAGGCCAGTTCAGTATTCCAGCTTCGACATCTTCAAAACCGCTGAATACAATTTTTTCTTTTATTTTTGCTCTTTCCATTGGAAATATGTGTCTGCCTGCCTGAAAATGGTCATGGGAAAGTATGGAACCTCCCACAATAGGTAAATCGGCATTTGAGCCGATAAAATAATGAGGAAATATATTTACAAATTCCAGAAGTCTCTGAAAAGTGGATTTATCTATTTTCATAGGTCTATGCTCATGGGAAAATACTATGGAATGTTCATTATAGTATGTATATGGAGAATATTGAAAATACCAGTATTCATTTGTCAGACTGAGTCTTATCGTTCTATGGTTCTGTCTGCCCGGGTGATCTATTCTTCCCATATATCCTTCATTTTCCTTATCGAGCAGTCCTTTCGGATAATTTACTGAAACCTTATCTTTTGCCATTGCAATGTCTCTCGGGTCTTTTTCAGGCTTGGAAAGATTTACAGTTATTTCAAGATTTCCATAACTATTTTCGTAATTCCAGTGAATATTTTTTGAAATTCTGTCCATTCTTATATAGTTACTTTTTCGGGACAGTTCATAAAAATATTCTGTAGCTTTGTCTATCCCGTAATTATCGTATTTATCCCAAAATTCTTTTCTTATTTCCGAAGTTCTCGGAATTACCTGACCCATTATTTTTGAATTCATTAAATCCTGAAAAGTAACAGTATCATTTTTCAGTCTTCCGTTTTCTCCCGCCCATTTTACTATGTTATTTAATATTTCATAAGGATAATCAGTGTTTTCGACTTCTTTTTTTATGCTGTTTATTTCTTCCTCGGAAAATTCTCTGTATGTATCAAGCTCTATCGCTCCTGCTACCATATTTGTTATGAGTATTCTGTCCTGCTCATTTACAAGTCCGTTTTTTATGGAATATTCTATAAGTTTTTCAATTTCCGAGCATATATCCATATCATCCACATTCCTTTCATATAATTGATATTTTATATCCTGTCTAATATTTTCTGTTTTGCTCCCATTTCCATGCGGATTTTATAATTTCTTCAAGATTATATTCAGGTTTCCAGCCTAATTCCTTTCGGGCTTTTTGCGAATCAGCCACAAGAACGGCAGGGTCTCCCGCTCTTTTTTCCACTTCGTCCACTCTAAAGTCTTTTCCTGTAACTTCTTTTACTTTTTCTATAACTTCCCTGACACTGTAACCCTCTCCGCTTCCAAGATTATAGTTAAGGCTTCTGTTTTCTTTGAACATTTTTTCCATTCCTAAAATGTGAGCCTTTGCCAAATCATATACATGGACAAAATCTCTTATACATGTTCCGTCTTTTGTATTGTAATCATTTCCGAATATTTTTATACTTTCCCTTTTGCCGTTTGCAGCCTGTAATATTAGAGGTATCAGATGTGTTTCGGGAATATGGCTTTCTCCTATCAGTCCGTTTTCATCACTGCCACTTGCATTAAAATATCTGAGAACTGTACTTTTCAGGTTGTATGCAGTATCATAATCTTCAAGTATTTTTTCGACTGTCAGTTTTGTTTTCCCGTAAGGATTTATAGGGAGCTGAATATGAGTTTCGTCTATTTTTTCTTTTTGAGGCTCTCCAAATGTAGCAGCAGTAGAGCTGAATATAAATTTATTTACTTTCGATTCTATCATTTGGTCTAATAATTTCAACACTTTTGCGACATTATTATCATAGTATTCGGACGGTTTCTGAACTGATTCTCCCACTTCGATAAAAGCTGCAAAATGCATAACTGCGTCTATTTTTTCCTTTTCAAAAACTTCTTTCAGTTTTTCTTTGTCCCCCAAATCTCCCTCAATAAGCTTTACATCAAGGATTTCCGCCACTTTCTTATAACCTTTCGACAGATTATCATAAATTATCGGATTATATCCATTTTTTTTCAATAAATTTACAGTATGTGAGCCTATATATCCGGCCCCTCCTACTACTAATATATTCATTAAAATGCTCCTTTCATTTCGTTTACTCAAAAATATTAAATTTGTATACTGTCTTACTGTAATATTTTTCCCCTTTTTCCAATATTTTCGCTTCAAATTTTTCTTCATTCACTCCATTAGGAAAATCCTGCGTTTCAATAGCCACACCTAAATAGCGTCTATTACTTTTCCCGTCGTTCCGACCGTCGAATACAGACACATCATCCAGATAATTTCCCGTATATACGACCGCCGTACTTTCAGTAGTATATATTTTCATTTCTATTCCGCTGTATTCCGAATAAAGCACAATCTGCGGTTCCTTTTTTATTCCTTTAAAATTCAGCACAAAAGGGTGGTCATATGCCCTTGTTATCCGAAACTGGGAATGACTTTCCTTTATACCGTCTTTTATGATTTTGCCTTTTCGCAAATCAAAGACAGTATTTGCAACGTTTATAAATCTTCCCACAGGTATCAGTCTGTCATCCAGCTCGCAGACATTGTCCGCATCTATTTTCAGTATTTGCTCATCTCCATTTTTTTCAGTATTTCCCGACAGATTAAAATATGTATGATTGGTCAGATTAATATACGTTTTTCTGTCCGAAACCGCGTCATATTCTATCATCAGCTGATTATCTTCGGCTATCCGATAAGATATTTTAAATTCCACTGTGCCGGGATAGCCCTCCTCTCCGTCAGGGCTTGTATAGGACAGTTCTATCCCATTTTCAATTTCTCTCACATCAAAAACCTTTGTATTAAGTCCTTCATTTCCTCCATGCAGAGAATTTTCCCCACTGTTTTTAGCCAGCTTATATATCGTACCGTCAATGGAAAATTGGGCGTTTTTTATTCTTCCCGCGGTTCTTCCTATTACTGCACCTGCATACGAGCCGTTTCCGATGTATTTTTCAATATCACTGTAACTCAAAACTATATTTTTAGACTTTCCCGCTCTGTCTTTTACAAATATACCGTTTATAATTCCGCCAAAATTTAATATATTTACTTTAAAATCATTGCCGTTTTTTAATTCATATCTGTATATTTCCTTTTCTTTGTATTTGCCAAATAAAGTTTTTCTTATAGTAATCATAATTCTCTCGGTCCTTCGCTTACTTCCACGATGTAGAAATCTGCGTCATATCCTATTTTATCTCTGTATCCTTTACCTACATTTTTTATAAATTCTTCAGCTTTATCTTTTTTTACTATACTCACAGTGCAGCCTCCAAAGCCCGCTCCCGTCATTCTCGAACCTACTGTCCCGTCCTGTTTCCATGACAGCTCGACCAATGTATCGAGTTCTTTCCCCGTAACTTCATAATCATCCCTGAGGGAGATGTGAGATTCGTTCATCAATTTTCCAAATTCTTCGAGGTTTCCTTTTGTCAGTTCCTTTTGGGCTTTCAGCGTTCTCTGATTTTCATAGACTGCGTGTTTCGCCCTTTTTCTGTTAGTTTCATTTTTTATTAATTCTTTATTTTTTTCAAATTCTTCTATGGAAAGTTCTCCTAAAGCTTTTATATGGAGTTTTTCCTGAAGTTCTTTCAATGCCTGCTCACATTCGGAACGTCTTTCATTGTATTTGGAATCCGCAAGACCTCGTCTTTTGTTTGTATTTGATATTATTATTACCTCGTCTTTCAGTAAAACAGGAACATATTCGTATTTTAATGTATTACAGTCGAGTAAAACGGCATTGTCTTTCTTTCCCATTCCGACTGCAAACTGGTCCATTATTCCCGAATTTACACCGATAAACAGATTTTCCGTTTTTTGTCCTAATTTTACCATTTCTATCATATCAATATTCAGACTAAAAAGCTTTTTCAGCACTACGGCAGTGAGTATTTCAATGGAAGCTGACGAAGAGAGTCCCGCCCCGTTAGGTATATTTCCATAAAACAGTATATCAAATCCTCTGTCTATTTTATATCCCGCTTCTATAAACATTTTTATTATTCCTTTAGGATAATTTACCCAACCGTGTTTTTTCTCATTTTCGAGCTTATCCAAACTGAATTCTATTATACCGTTTTTTTCAAAATTTTCAGAATACATTCTGAATTTTTTATCATCACGTAATTTTACAAGTCCGTATGTTCCTCTGTCTATTGCACAGGGAAAAACATTTCCGCCGTTATAATCTGTATGTTCTCCTATAAGATTTACTCTTCCGGGAGAAAAAAATTCTCTTTCATATTTTACTCCAAATACTTCAAGAAATTTTTCCTTTAAATCTAACATCTTTATCCTCCCTGATAAAAATATTTCTGTTTCCGTATTTTAAACTTTATATTTATTCAGTTATTTATTCTTTCTGTATTTCAGTACGTCTATGGCAACTGCTGTTATTATTATTATACCTTTTATAATATACTGCCAGTAAGGGCTTATTCCTATATAAGTAAGTCCGTAGTTAATCAATGTAAATATTATAACTCCTGCCACTACTCCCGATATTTTTCCTACTCCTCCGCTGAATGATACTCCTCCAACGACACAGGCTGCAATGGCGTCCATTTCGTACATAAATCCTAAGTTATTTGTCGCAGACCCTATACGTGCAGCTTCCAGAAATCCTCCTATTGCGTACATTATTCCTGACAGCATATAGACTATCAATATTGTTTTTGCAACATTTACTCCCGATACTCTCGCAGCTTCAGGATTTCCTCCCACTGCGAACAGGTTTTTTCCGAATACTGTCTTATTCCACAATGTCCACATAAATATAATGGCGATTATCGCATAGATTATAAGATAGGACAGTCTTAACTGACCGAACTGAAATAATGCTCCCTGAGCAACTTGCGAATATTTTCTGTCAAATCCTGCTACAGGCGAAGCCCCTACAAAGTCAAAATATAATGAATTTATCCCGTAAACTATAACCATTGTTCCCATTGTAGCAACGAAAGGCACCACGTCCAATTTCGCAACTATAAGACCTGTTATAAGCCCTATCAATGCACCTACGACTACTACAAGAAGCAGTACTAAAGGTATAGGCAATGTTGGTAATCCTTTGAATACTTTATTTACATTTGTCATAGCCTGTAACAATGTCGCCGACACAAGTGCCGCCATACCTACCTGTCTCCCTACCGATAAATCCGTTCCCTGCGTTACGATAAGTCCCGCTACTCCAAGTGCTATTATTATTCTCACTGACGACTGTGTCAGGATATTCTGTATATTGAGCAGGCTCAAGAATGAAGGGTCTTTTATCACTATTGCAATTAACAGTATCAGTAATACAAGATAAATTCCCCCATTTAATACTAAATTTTTCAAATCAAAAGACTTTCCATTTTTATTTACAATTTTCTCTGCCATTTTTTCCTCCTACAAATATTTAGCTGTCAATTTCAATATTTCTTCCTGAGAAGTTTCCGAAGTATTTACTATCCCTGCGACTCTGCCGTTACTCATAACGAGTATTCTGTCGGTTACCCCGAGTAATTCAGGCATTTCCGATGAAATCATAATAATACCTTTTTCTTTTTCAGCTAAATTTATCATTAATTGGTATATTTCAAATTTTGCACCTACATCTATTCCCCTTGTAGGCTCATCCATAAGTAATATTTCAGGTGCCGTGAGCAGCCATCTTCCTATTATTACTTTCTGCTGGTTTCCCCCTGAAAGACTTCCTATGTGAGTTTTCTGCGACGGTGTCTTTACATGCATACTGTCAATAACCCATTTTGTGTCTTTTTCTATTTTACCGTCATCGAGTAATCCAAACAATGCTTTATAGCTTTTTGTATTGGAAATAATCGAATTGAATTTTATATCCAGCATCGAATAAATCCCTGTAGCCCGTCTTTCTTCCGTTATAAGTGCCAACCCATTTTTTGTGGCTTCTTTAGGATTTTTTATATTTACAGTTTTTCCGTGTATTTTTACAGTTCCCGACTTTTTCTCGATAACTCCGAAAAGAGTTTCCACTATATCAGTTCTTTTGGAACCTACAAGTCCTGCAATCCCGAGTATTTCACCTTTTCTCAACGAAAAAGAAACATCTTCTATCGATTTAGCTCTCTTAGCCGTAAGGTTTTCCACTTCCAGTATGACCTCTCCCGGCTTATTTGTCTTTTCAGGAAATCTGTTCGTCAAATCCCTACCTACCATAAGATTTATAATCTGGTCGGTGTTCAAATCTTTCACTTTTTGTGTAGTAACCCATTTACCGTCCCTAAGTATCGTTATTTCATCACATATTTCGGTTATTTCTTCCATTTTATGAGAAATATAGACTATCCCTATACCGTTTCCCTGCAATTTTCTTATTATCCTGAACAGGTGTTTCACTTCATTTTCCGTAAGGGAAGAAGTCGGTTCATCCAAAATCAGCACTTTGGAATCATAGGAAACAGCTTTCGCTATTTCCAGCATTTGCATTTGGGAAACCGAAAGTCTGCTTACTTTTGTTCTCGGGTCTATATCTATATCCAGTTTTGCAAATATTTCCTTTGTATCCTTGTACATTTTATCTTCATCTATAAATAAACCTTTTTTAGGGTATCTTCCAAGCCATATATTGTCCATTACATTTCTCTGGGTAACCTGATTTAGCTCCTGATGTACCATTGAGACGCCTTTTTCAAGAGCATCTTTTGAATTTTTAAATTCTATCTTCTGACCTTCCAGAGATATTTCCCCTGTATCTTTTTTATATATTCCGAAAAGACATTTCATCAATGTAGACTTCCCTGCCCCGTTTTCTCCCATAAGTGCGTGCACACTGTTAGGACGTATTTTCAAAGTAACGTTATCCAGTGCTTTTACCCCGGGAAATTCCTTACTTATTCCTTCCATTTTCAAAACAAATTCGTGTCTATTCTGAGATTTTTCCATCTGTTCACCTCTTCTAAAAAATATACCGCAAATAAAATTTATAAAGTTTTTATTCACGGTATACAATCTAAGTTAATTATTCAATTATTTTTTAAATTGTGCCAAGTTTTCTTTATCTACGCCAACATAAGGAACTCTAACCGCTTTATCTTCCAATTTCCATGATGTACCTTCCAATGGATCTTTTCCATTAGCTAAATTTCTTGAAAGCTCCAATACTGCTTTTGCTTGGTTTGTTCCGTCATTCAATACTGTTCCTGTTAATTCTCCCGATTCTATCAATGTCAGTGCTTCTTGTAGTGCGTCTACTCCGAATACAGGTAATTTTTTCTGATGTGCTTTCATGGCTTCCAATGCTCCCAATGCCATACCGTCATTATTTGAAATTACAACTTCTATTTTAGAACCTGTAGGTCCTGCCAACCATGCATCCATTTTATCTTTAGCCTGAGCTGCGTCCCACATTCCTGTGTCTTCCTGCAATTTTTCAGTTTTAATACCTTTGTCATTCAGCTCTTTTACTGAATATGTTGTTCTTGCTTCCGCATCAGGATGTCCCGGTTCCCCTTTAATCATAACATACTGCATAACTCCGTCTTTGTTTAAATCAAGAGCAGGATTTGCTTTCCACACTTTTTCTATCAGCTGTCCTTGAATTATTCCTGATTCTTCAGGTTTTGTTCCTACATAATAAGCTTTGTCATAAGTTTTTAAAGCTTCTGTTCCCGGATCCTTATTAAAGAACACTACAGGAATATTTGCCGCTTTTGCTTTGTCAATGATAGTTTGCCCTGCCGCAGGGTCTACTAAATTAATCGCAAGTACATTTACACCTTTTGAAAGAAGTGCATCTACCTGTTCATTTTGTGTTGCCTGACTGTTTTGTGAATCATTCATAATCAATTCTATATTTGCATCTTCTTTAGCAAATGCCTCAAGGTCTTTTCTCAATGTTGCCATAAAGTTATCATCATATTTGTAAATGGTAACTCCTATTTTGATTTTCTTACCTCCTGCATTTCCTCCATTTGCATCCTGTTTCTTCTCTCCTCCGCACGCTAACAGCATAAACATTGCCAGCATAACCAATAAAATTTTTTTCATTCTTTTCACCTCTATAAATTTTTTTTATTACTTTGTTTTATTGCCTTGAATATTTTAAATAAATGATTTAAAACTATAATTCAAATTTTAAAACATTAATTTCTAAAATATTGATTTTAGAGTACTAACAATAATTTTTTTAATTTTGAAATTATATAAATTAAATTATGCAAACAATACAATTTTTTATATAAATTTTAACTATATAATCTCAAGATTTCATAAGTTTTTCTCCTGTAAAAAGATTACCCGTAATAAGGGATATTGCTCCGTAAATCCCTATCATATCATCCAATGCCGAAGATACTATTTTTATCTTTTTCATAAAATCTTCGAGAAGCATTTTTTCTACGCCTTTCCTGAAATTATCCATATAAAGTTTTTCAGTCATAAGTATATCTCCTGCCACTACTACATTGTCAATGTCCAGAACATTAAGTATGTTTCCTATTACTTTTCCCGTCTCACAGGCAGCCTCTTTTACAATCGAATAATAAGGTTCTTCTTTATGTTTGGAGCGGTTGTATATCCTGTCGATAGTTACTTTCTCTTTGGGATTATACTGTCCTTTCTGCTCCATTTCCCATATTACTTTATTTATAAGAGCCTGTTCGGAATATTCTGTTTCAAGGCAGCCGAATTTCCCACATCTGCACTGGATAGTGGAACTTTCTTTTACTATGAAATGCCCTATTTCTCCTGCTCCGCAATTACTCCCTTCAAATATCTTTCCGTTCAGGAATATTGCTGAACCTACACCGTTTCTTATATAAAGCATCATAAAATTTTTCATATTTCCCGCACAGCCGTACATATGTTCAGCAGTAAGCATTGCCCGCACATCATTTTCAACAATCACCCGAAGATTAAATTTTTTTTCAAGTTCTTTTCGGATTTCCAGTTTTTTCCACTTGAAGTGGGGGGAAAATATAACCGTGCCTTTTTTTCTATCCACAAGTCCGTGAGTTGCAAGACCCATTCCTATAATAGATTTTACTCCAAATTTTTCGATCACTTCCGAAATTCCCTCATAAAGCAGCTCAAGAACTTTTTCCTGAGTTTTGAAAGCAAATTTTCTCTGTCTTATCTGTATAATTTCACCGTCCAAGTGCGAAACTACTATGTTCATAAAACCTACGCCCAAGTTTATCCCGATAATTTTTTTGTATTCCTTATTGACATTCAGCGTCATTCTCGGTCTTCCTCCCGTCGACCGTAGATATTCATTTTCTATTATGATACCCTGTCCAATAAGTTTTTTTATCGCTTTGGAAATTGCGGCGGGAGTCAGTTCCAGCTGATTTGCCAAATCCGTCCTCGAAACTTTTGGATTTTTCATTACTCTTTCAAGAATTTGATAGTCTGTCAGATTTAATTTTCTGATTTTTGTATTTTTTTCTTTCTGCATTGAGATTCATCCTTTTCACACTTATAATATACCCAACTTTTTTAACTTTTCAAAAAAAAGTTTTCGTTTTCCGTTTAACTTTTTTAACTTTTTTCAAAATTTATATTTCAAGTTATGTTTTATATATTATATCACATTTAGCAGTTGCTAACAACGTTAACCACCTTTAGCAACTACCATTAGCACTCTACTTTAATTAACTTAGATAATGTATACGAGTATATATAAGTTTGAACATTTTCTACACGATAATATTGTTCTACCGCTTCTTTATATATTCGTAGCTGTTCTTTATGTCTTTCTATCAAAATACTTTCACCAGCACCTACTGATACATTATCTGTCTTATAGTCGATTATCATATATTCTTTTTCATTAAGAATAACTAATAGGTCTACTACCCCTTGCAAAATTACTTCTTTTTCACTAATACTTTCTTTATATAGCTGTTGTGCTTGTTTAGAAATAGTAAAAGCAACCTCTGTTTCACAATTCTTTGCTGTTCTTGCTGTCTCTATTAATTCATTATTTATAAAGTTATAAATTTTTACTTTATCATCTGAATTATTTATTAAGTTATATTCTTCTTTAGTTAGTATTCTTTGTTCTTTTATATTAATTAAAATACTATCTTTTTTTACTAAACTCTCCAAGTAGTTATCTATATCATTTATTTCTTTATTTTTTCTAATGTCGTTTATTATTCTTTCAAACAACTTATGAACAACATTCCCTCGTAAGATTGCCTTACTAGTAGATGTTGATTTAGCTAGATTAGATAATTCCAAATATCCTTTTTTATCCTCTTTATTTTTTATAAATTCATCTTGTTTATTTATTTTTTTCAAAGCACTATATGATGTTTTAGCAGGGAAGAATTTATTTTTGGATTTAGCTCCTTCAATAATTTGTTCCCCTTTTAAAGCTTTATTACTAAATTCACTATAAAACTCTTTTAAATAATCTTCATAGTTATTTTCATCACCTGATTCTACGATTTCTCCACTAACTTCTGGAATATATTGTTCAAAACTTGCTCCATGCTCGCTTGTATATTGGTAATTATCTTCACTATAATCATTTAATACTACATTAAGAATTTTTTCAAAATCACCTTCTTCAAACAATGCTTTTGAAACATTATTCCCCATAGCTTCTTCTTTGTTTAATTCGATACCTTCAGGACTGACTAAATAAAGAACTTTTTCCGCACGAGTTAGGGCAACATATAGATTGCGGACTTCTTCTTCTCTTTCTTTAATACGAATTAAATTACTATTTAATTTATATAAATTATTAAAATAACTATTTTCAATAGCTGAAATATTATACTTTTTACATAAATTATCTATATCGATACTTAATCCAAATTCCTCAGTAAATAGTACTTCGCCACTATATCCCCTTTTACTAAATGAAGTATCCAAATCAGAAACAAAGACGTATTTATACTCTAATCCTTTAGAAATATGGATGGTAGATAGAGTTACACTATTATTAGGTACTTTTTTCTTAGTTTCAAATACTTCTTCATCTTTAATATTTTTCAAATGATTAACAAAACCACTTAGTTTATTATCTAGATTTTGATAATCTATAACTAAATCTCTAAAGTTCTCATAATAATCTACTTCTTCATCACTTACACTTATTGTAACTAGATAATTAATAAAATCAATGTCTTTAGAGATTTTTTCTAATAAATCTATCAATGAATTATTTAGACTAAAATTCAACCATTTATTAAAGATGTTTAATGTTTTTTTGTCTTTTTCGGTAGCACTATTTTTTATTTTTTCAAATAAATTTTTTCCATCTTTAAGAGATAATTCTAACAGTTCGTCATTACTATAATCAAAAATTTCACTGTGTAATAATGCTATCAAACTAGCTTCTCTATTAGTATTATCTAAAAAGTTAAATAAGTTGAAAAGTAAATTAAAACATATCGATGTAGTAAATCCTACTTTTTCTTTAAAGAATAGTGGTATATTATATTTTGAGAAAATATTTTTATACTCTATCATCTTAGTGCTGTTTCTTACTAAAACTGCATAATCACTATATTTATTTCCTTCTTCAATACCTTTTAGAATTTCACTAGCTATATTTTCTATTGATTGTACTCTATAAAGTTTTTTATCATCTTGCTCCACCCCAGTAAAATAACTAACCTTCCCATTAATTAGTCTTGTAGGTATTACATTATTGTTTTTTTTCTTAACTGTAGGATAATATAGAGCACTTTCTTCATCATAAC
>CALIJH010000102.1 GCA_938017765.1 uncultured Leptotrichia sp. | reverse complement strand
CTCCCGGATAAGGCAGCTCCAATATTCTTGCAATTTTATCATAAGATTCTCCAACTGCATCGTCTAAAGTTTCTCCTAATAAATCTACTGCAATTTTTCCGTTTCTTTCTTCTATATAATATAAATCAGTATGTCCTCCCGAAACAATCAGAGAAATAGCAGGCAATTCAATATCATTTTCAATAAAATTTGAAAATATATGCCCCTCTATATGATTTACAGGTATCAGCGGTATTTTATTGGCATAACTCAAAGATTTGGCAAACATAAGTCCTACAAGTAACGAACCTATCAAACCCGGAGTATTTGTTACAGCTATATAGTCAATATCTTTCAATTGACAATCTGCTTTTTCCATAGCCTCATCAAGTACAGGTAGTATATTCTCTATATGATGCCGTGAAGCTATTTCGGGGACAACTCCCCCGTATTCTTTATGTATATTTATTTGAGAAGATACTATATTACTTAATACGTTTTTTCCATTTTCAACTATTGCTACGGATGTTTCATCACATGATGTTTCAAATGCAAGTATTTTCATAATCATTAATAAAGTTTCAAAAATTCAGATTATTATAGTCGCTAATACTATGAATACTGAAATTAAGATAATATAAGATAATATAAAAGATGAAAATCTGTTTATTTTATGTTTTTTGTTTATTTTATATTTTGATTTATTTCATATCTTTTATTTCATATCTATTTCTGAAACTATTTCTTCTCCTTTCTTTTTATTATATTCTCTGACTATTTTATCATACACTTCATCAACGGAAATATCAGACATACATTTTTCATACCTTTTAGGAAATTTATCATCACCATATAATGAATGAGCAGGACAGTCAGGATTTTTAATTAAGAATGTCGTATCTTCAAAACTGAATAAATTAGGGTCTGTCGGACCAAAAAACACAAAAGTTTTTGTTTTTAAAGCTCTTGAAATATGGAAAGGTCCTGAATCATTTACAATAGCTATTTCTGCGTATTTTAAGATTATTGCACTTTCTTTAAAAGATATTTTTCCACATAAATTTGTTATTTTCTCATTTTCTTCAACTGAGTTATAGTCTTCTTTCCCACCTATTATAAATAGTCTGACATTCATATTCTCCATTATTTTTTTTGCCAGTTCATTATAAAAAGGCCATTTTTTCGTAAATTTTGAAGCACCCGGAGCAAGCACAAAATATTTTTCATTTATAAGATTATATTTCATGATTAATTCTTTTTCCTGTTCCTGATTTACATAAAATTCGAGATTATCACCTTTTCCAAATTTTCTGTCATTATTATCGAAACATATATCCAATTTTTTTAATGCTGTAAAATAGCTTTCTACAATAGTACAGTCAGCACTGTAAGTTATTAATTTGGCTTTTACGAGCAATGTTTTCCACCATTTTCTCTTTTTATATCTAAAATATTGGGTATTACTATTTTCAAGACTTTTACCGATAATCCGCGACAAAAATTTGGAATGAAGGTCTATAACATAATCATAGCTCTCCGACTTTAGTTCATTTATGATTTTTTTTATATATTCTTTGTCTTTACTTTTCTTCTTTTCAAAAATTATAACATTTCTTATGTGCGGATTTAATGAAATTGCTTCGGAAAAAACATCATAAACTATAAAATCTATAATCGCTTCAGGATATTTTTCCTTTATTTTTTTTATTACAGGAGTTGTCAATATTATATCTCCAAATGAGCTGAATCTTATTATTAATATTTTCATATTTTTTCCTTTTTTTAATTATTACTATTTTTATAATATGCCTATATCTTATAATTTAAATCTGCCTTTAGTCAAGTCTTTTTTCAAACTAATTAAAAAAGAACTGTTTTGTAAAACAATTCTTTTTCATTAATTTAAAATAGACGATTAAACACTTCAATAACAGGATCTTTTTCACATATTTCAACCAGCATTGGTACAATCCTTGTAAAATGAGAGCTTGAATTATGCTTTTCAATAGCTTCATTTGATTTCCACTGCTCTACAAATACAAAATGATTTTCTCTTTTTATATCCTGCTGTAAATTATAGGAAACACAGCCTTCTTCCTGACGACTTTCTCTTATAAGTTCATTACAAAGTTCAACAAACTCCTGTAATTTATCATTTTTCACTTCAAAACTTGCCAATATGTGTATCATAGCTATTCTTCCTTTCCATAAAATTTTATATTTATATATACAAAAATATACTTACTGTTGAAATCAACCGCAAGCATATCTCAAAAATATAAAAATAATTTTAATAGTGGTGCCTAGAAAAGGATTCGAACCTTCGACCCTGCGGGTATGAACCGCATGCTCTAGCCGACTGAGCTATCTAGGCATAATTGGTGGCGGGAGCCGGATTCGAACCAACGACCTTCGGGTTATGAGCCCGACGAGCTACCAGACTGCTCTATCCCGCGACATCTAATATCATTAATCTAAGTCTCAGTGGTGCCTCGGGCCGGACTTGAACCGGCACGGTAATAATTACCACAGGATTTTAAGTCCTGTGCGTCTACCGATTTCGCCACCAAGGCACATTTTTACAACTTATTTCTAACGACAAGATAAATTATATATTAATGATTATTATTTGTCAAGTTTTTTTTCCATTTTTTCAAAAATTATTTTTCTTGTTATTAAACTTTATTTTCAACATCAGCAAGGGAAGAATACCCTTTTTCTTTTACAATATTTTGAAGATTTATTTCAACCAAATTAATATTTTTTGTAATACATTCTTTTATATATTCAAAATAAAGATTCAACGTATTCAATGAATAAGATAAAAGTTCTCCTTTAAGATAAGTTTCAATCGAAGTAAATTCAGGAGTGTCGTCCTTAGAGTAGAGGGGTCTGCCTTTATCTGTCAATTTAGGATATTTTAAAGCCATTTCCTTTTCCCAGCTTAAATATATTTCTGTAATCTGATCTACAATTTTCATTTTTTCTTCGGGTATTTCTTTTAAAAATCCTTTTATTTTTTCATATTCGTCAGGAGCACTATATTTCATCATTCTTGCGTATTTTTCAACAACTATGTTTCTTCTTTCTTTTTCTGCCGTTTCTAAATCTTTCAGATAACTATCAAGTACATTTAAAGGGAAAGTTTCCCATTGACTTTTTCTCATAATTACAAATTCTTCTCTGTTATCCTGACATTCAGCTCTCCCTCCTGTATTTTGAGCTTTCTGAAAAAAATCCCATTCTATTTCAAGAATTTTATTTATAATATTTTCTTTTTTTTCGCTGTATTTCAGATCCATATTTTCTCCTAATCAAGCCATGGCGACCAATTTCTTAATTTTTCATCTTCTATTTTCAACTGAATTTGAGGTCCATAATCCTGTAAAAAATCACTGTTTATGGATTTATCAGCTATACCTTGATTTTTTAGTTCCTTAATTATATCCTTACATATATTTTCAACTATTTTTACTCTTTCCGTTGTTTCTTCCGCAGACATTTCAGCCAGATACTTTAGTGAAGCATAAATCTTCTCACCCAAAACGGGTAATTCTCTCATTTTTCTGTGCATCCATTTATAAAAAAGCTTATATTCTCTATTTAAAAGAAATATCATATGGATACTTTCATCTATAAATTCAGCTTCAGCCATCTTTGCTGCCACAATTTCTTTTCTTCTTAAACATCGGGAAAGATTATATTGTCCTGATTGTGCTATTTTCATACATCTTGTAGCAATTTTATTAAGTCTTATATCTTCGGGAAAATAATTTTGTAATCGTTTTCTTATTCTTGTAAATTCTCCCAAATTGTCAACAAATATCTCCCCGTTTATAGCCGAAGAAAGTCCCGTTTCGGGAATAATTCTCCAATCATACAGATTTAAAGGAGCACTTTCAAAACCTGTAAACTTATAATACCAGTCGTTTATATTCAGTACTCCCCTTCTGTCATTTCCCCATTCACTTGTATTTAATGCACTAAACCCCATAAATTCCTTAGGAAGTTTGTCAAGTCTATTCTGAAGAATTTTACCGTATCTGTTATAATCATCATTTGTCAACCATATACAGCACGAAGGCCCAAAATCATGGTCTCTGGAAATGTCATCATCATATCCGAAACATTCGGAGCCTTCTCCGGCAAGTCCTACAGCCATTCTCTCCAGTAATTCGGGAAATTCCTTTCTTAATTCAGGCAGATATATATTTTCAAAATATAATTTTGACAGTTCCAAGCCTTTAATCTTTATGTTCATATTCTTTTCTTTTTATTCCTTTTTTTATTTCTTCTTATTCTTTCTTTTATAATTTCTCTGTTTATAATTTCTTTACAATTTTTTCTTTTACAACTTCAATATTTGAAATCAAATTTTTATAACTATTACTATTTTCTCCAAAAGAATTTTTGCAAATTTCTGCACTTTCCTCAAAAAATTTAAGGGCTTTTTCAAAATCTCCCTCATTATAATAACAAATCGCAAGATTATTTAATGAAGCCGAATATAGGCTGTGAGATTTTCCGACTTCATTTTCTATTAATTCAAGAGATTTTTTTAAACTTTTTTCAGACAAATCATTTTTCCCAGTTTTCATATAGGGAATTACAAGATTGTTCAATGTAGTCGCATATTGCAATTTATATTTATTATCATTTTCAAGTATCATAAGACTTTTTTCATGCAATATGATTGCTTCCTCATATTTTGAAAGTTCCTGATAAAATAATCCTAAATTATTACACACTCCTGCATACAGATAATCATTTTGAAGATTATTCTTTTCATATATGGACATCGTATCTTTATATAATTTTTCAGCTTCATCATATTTTTTCATAAATCTGTAAACTTCTGCCAAATTCAGGCTACAGGTAGCATATGCGACATTTTCAGTACCATAATTATTGGATATAAGTTTTTGAGCTTTTGATAAAGCAGAAACAGCTTCATCAAAGGCACCGATATATTTTAATGTTCCGCCCAGTTCGTTTAAAATTTTTATATTTTCATCACTTTCTATTCCATATACTTCTTCATTCAATTTAGCAAGCTCTCTTAATATTTCAATTTCTTCAAGAGTTTTTCCCTGATCCATATAACTGTTTCTCTGTTCCGTCAGTTCAGAAATTTTATTTTTCTTTTCACTAATGGTCATATCTGCCCTTTCTTTTTATTGTTTATAAATTTCCGCTAATTATATCTTTACATATTTTTTTCCTATACACAGTATAACATATTATATATTTAAAATCTTAATTTTTTTAATATTTTTCTATTTACAGTATTTCTCTCTTAAAATATTCGATGCTCTTACCATTGAACTCAATTTCTGTCTTATTATTTCAAAGGAATTTAAAGGTCTTTTGGAAAATGTTGCAAATCCACAATCAGGGTTTAACCATATTTTTTCAGGAGGAAGAAATTCCAAAACTTTTTCAGTAGCTTTTACTATCTGTTCAGGAGTTTCAACAATAGTACTTCTCGGATTTACACAACCAAACCCTAACATTATCTTTTTATCCAGAAAATTATTTGAAAACAGCTGTTTTACTTCTCCTGCACGCGATGTCGAAAATTCAAGTGCCAGCATATCTACATCCAATGAATCAAAAAACTGTCCAAGCTTATCATAAGCCCCTTCAAGCAATACCGTTTCATCACAAGTCCAGTTTCCACGGCAGACATGCATACTGCTTATAATATTTTCATGTTTACGAAGCTCTGCAAATACAGGTGCCAACAAATCACCTGCAAATTTTAATTCTCGATCAACCTTGATCTTTGCTGACAAAGCCCCTCAATAAAAAGAATTATCTCCTTTTTTCCTTGTAAAAACTACTTCTGACAAGATAGGCTCATCAATCTGAATAATTTTAGCTCCTACTTTGACAAGTCTTCTTATTTCATTAATCAGCAATTTTACAATATCATTTCCCAACTCCTTACGGTCTGCATATACTTTTCCCGTAATCTCTTTCAGCCACATGGAACGAGTCAGCAAATAAGGACTCGGCAAAGTCATTTTAAAAGGTTTATCTGTAATATTTCTTATCATATCGACTTCTTCAGTATTAAGTTCAATATCTGTAGAAATCTTGTCTGTACATACAGGGCTATTCATAGAATTGTCAGCCGCATCCATTTCTTCCAGACTTTTATTAAATTCTTCAGTATTTCCGGTTATACTTTTTATATCTTCCATAGTCATCAATTTTATTCCCGGTACATGTTCAGCAACATAACTCATATAATTATCCCGAGACAGTTCTCCACTTATGACTACATCTATCCCTGTATCTTCAAGCATATGAATAACTTCTTCAGTTTCCGAAAAGAGTTTTTTTCTGTATTCATCGAGATAAGTTTTGTCTTCTATACTTTTTTCTTTTAATTTCAACAACTCCCGACTTCTCGGCATACTTCCTATCAAAGTTGTTGAAAAAGGCTTGGCAACATTATTCATAATATTTCCTCCATAATTCTTTTATATTATTTAATTTATAT